>JBQCFB010000203.1:0-3107 GCA_051959715.1 Pseudolabrys sp. | reverse complement strand
CCGATCGCCTCAGCGGCGTTCTTCACGAGGTTGAGCAGCACCTGCACGAGCTGGTCGCGGTTGGCGAGCACCGGCGGCAGCGAGGGGTCGTATTCCTCGATGAACTTGATGTGGCGGCCGAAGCCCGTCTGCGCCAGCCGTTTCACGTGATCGAGCACGACGTGGATGTTGACCGGCTCGCGCTCGACCGGACGCTCGTCGGCGAACACCTCCATGCGATCGACCAGCTTCACGATACGGTCGGTCTCGTCGCAGATCAGCTTGGTGAGCGGGCGGTCGTCGTCGGCCGCGGACTGCTCCAGCAGTTGCGCCGCGCCTCGAATGCCGGACAGCGGATTCTTGATCTCGTGCGCCAGCATGGCAGCAAGCGCGATCACGGAGCGCGCGGCGCCGCGGTGCGTGAGCTGCCGATCCATCTTGTCGGCGATGGTGCGCTCCTGCAGCATGACGATGACATTGCCGTCATACTCGGGCAGCGGCGCGACGTGCAGGTCGACGAGGCGCTCGCCGGGATTGCGCGGCGTCGCGAGATCGACCTTGTATTCGTTCACGGCGGCGCCGCGCGTGCGCACCTGCTCCACGAGCGTCAGCAGGGGCGAGCCGAACGGCACCAGATCGCGCAGCATGTGTCGGCGCAGCATCGGGATCGAGGCTTCGAAGAACTGTTCGGCCGCGACATTGGCGTCGGCGATGCGGCCGTCCGGCGAGATCATGATCACCGGATGCGGCAGCGCGTGCAGCATGGCGTCGGCGGCGCTCGGGATCGTATCGGACTCGGCTGGACCGCGGCGGCTCATGCGGCGGCACTCCAGGCGAAATCGTCGAAGGCCTCGGCGAGCAGGCGGCGCGCCTCGGCGGGATGCTCGGCGGTCAGCACGCGGCCGCGGTGATGCTTGAGGCGGTCGGCGGGCACGCCTGCGGCGTTCGCGGCATGGTCGAGCGCCCAGCCAAGATGCTTGCGCGCGTGACGGCGGCCGACCGGCGCACCGTAATGTTCGATCATCTCGTCATACATGGCGGTCGTCAGCGCGTGCTGCTCGGCGAGCGCGGGCGCATTTTCGCGCGCACCGGTCGCGAGAAAGCGCGCGACCTGTCCCGGAAACCACGGCCTCCCCTGCGCGCCACGGCCAATCATGACCGCGTCGGCGCCGGAGACCGCGCGCGCGGCAACCGCGCTTTCGAAAGAGGTGATGTCGCCGTTCACGACGACCGGAATTTCGACGGCATCCTTGACCGCGCGCACGGCGCTCCAGTCGGCGTTGCCCGTATAGAACTGGCAGCGCGTGCGGCCATGCACGGTGATCATCTGAATACCGGCCGCTTCTGCGCGGCGCGCGAGATCCGGCGCGTTCAACGAAGCGTGGTCCCAGCCGAGCCGCATCTTGAGCGTGACTGGCACTGTGACCGCCCGGACGGTCGCCTCGACGAGACGTAAGGCATGGTCGAGGTCACGCATCAGCGCAGAGCCGGACGCCCCGTTGACGACCTGCTTGGCCGGGCACCCCATGTTGATGTCGATGATGCGGGCGCCCTGCCCCGCGGCGATGCGGGCGCCTTCGGCCATCCACTCCGCTTCGCAGCCGGCAAGCTGGACGACTGGGATGGCGACGCCCTGACTGTCGCTGCGCACCGCATGCTCCCGCTCGCCCCGGATGAGTCCGGCGCAAGCGGTCATCTCGGACACGACCAGACCGGCCCCGAGGCGCTCGGCCAGGCGGCGGAGCGGGGCGTCGGTGATCCCAGCCATGGGCGCCAGAAACACCGAATTCGGCACCTCGACGTCACCGATCCGCAGCAAATCCAGCTCCCGATGGCCCTTTGGCCGTGTTTTCGAGGCTGCCTACCGTTTAGGCGGCCTTGGTACCATGCCCAGAGTTTAGCCAAACGTCGTTGCGGCGCAAGTGCTGCACTGCAAAATCCTGTTCATGCCTCCCCTGCAGGCCGCGCAGGAGCCGGGCTTGCGTTTCCGTCGTGCACAGAACGCGCTAAAGGCAGGGGAATTGCAGGGAGCATGAACAACATGGCCGAAGTGGCTGCCGTGGTCGTTGCCGCGGGACAGGGCCTGCGTGCTGGCGGCGACCGGCCGAAGCAGTTCCGCGCGATCGGCGGCGAAACCATGCTGCGGCGGACCCTGGCGCGGCTGGCGGCGGCTCCTGCGATCGGCGCGATCCAGCCGGTGATCCGGATGGAGGACCGCGCCCTGTTCGAACAGGCAACGCGCGGCATCGGCCTTCTGCCGCCCGTCGCCGGCGGCGCCACCCGCCAGGACTCGGTCCGCGCCGGACTGGAAGCGCTCGAGGCACACGCGCCGGACGTCGTGCTCGTCCACGACGCCGCCCGCCCTTTCGTCAGCGAAGCCCTGATCGCGCGCGCCATCGCCGCGATCGAGACGACCGGTGCTGCGATCCCCGGTCTTGCGGTGACCGATACGATCAAGATCGTCGACACGCACGGCCTCGTCGGCGAAACCCTTGACCGTTCGAAGCTGCGCGCCATCCAGACGCCGCAAGCCTTCGCCTTCGCCCCCCTGCTCGAGGCGCACCGCCGCGCCGCGCGCGAGGGCCGCTCCGATTTCACCGACGACGCCGCGCTCGCAGAATGGTCTGGCATGCAGGTCGCCGTCTTCGAGGGCGATCCCGCCAACATCAAGATCACCCATCCGGAGGACTTCATGCGCGCCGAGGCGATGCAGGCGGCCCAACTGGGCGACATCCGCACCGGCAGCGGCATTGACGTGCACGCATTCGTACCGGGCGACGCGGTCTGGATCGGCGGCGTGCGCATCCCGCACACGCACAAGCTCACCGGCCATTCCGACGCGGATGTCGGCCTGCATGCGCTGGTCGACGCCATCCTCGGCGCGCTCGCCGATGGCGACATCGGCACGCATTTCCCGCCGAGCGACCCGCAATGGAAGGGCGCCCCGTCCGACAAATTCCTCGCCTTCGCGGTTGAACGTGTACGGGCGCGCGGCGGCATGATCGCACATCTCGACCTCAACATCGTCGCCGAGGCGCCGAAGATCGGCCCGCACCGCGACGCCATGCGCGCGGCCATCGCCCGCATCGCCGGCATCAGCGAAGACCGCGTGGCGGTGAAGGCGACGA
>JBQCFB010000202.1:0-4405 GCA_051959715.1 Pseudolabrys sp. | reverse complement strand
TAATGTGCAGCAGTTGACAAACCCCTAGCGGGCTGTGGCGCCGGATTCAGCGTTCGCTAACCATGACGCGGCGCCCGCGAAGTCGCCAGCGCGTGACGCGTTATCTCATCCACGGTTTCTCGATGAGCGCTTGGCGCACAGCCTCGGCCATACCCGGCGGCGGGCCCTCCATCTTCAAGGCGACGGCCTTGCCGGTCTCGAGCACGCTCTTGATGCTCGACAGGATCTTAGGCCAGCCGATGCGGCCACCCTCAAGGATCGCGTCCGGAACGTCCCAGGAGTGCGACTCGATCATTGTCAGCTTCACGGCCTCGCCCGAGACCTCTATGTCGTAGCTGACGAGGCACTCCGGCAGGTCGCCGTAGCCGGGCAGGCCTTCGACACGCCAGGTGGACGCGAAGCGTCGCGGCGGTTGCCAGTCGACCACTTCACCCTCGACATGGACCTTGCCGTCCGGCGTCTTGAGCCGGAAGGCGCCGCCGACCCGCGGCTCGACTTCGACGGCGAAGCCGAAGAAGTATTGCCGCGTGAACGCCGGATCGGTCAGCGCCTGCCAGACCTTCTCCGGCGTCGCGGCGATATAGATAACGTACACCGTCCGTGGCTTGAACTGCGAAACCTCGGTCATGCCTGCCCCGCGCGCCTGCGCTCCTCCTCGCCCCAGGTCGCATCGAGGCCGCGCCCGGTCTCGAGGAAGCTCTTGAGGCTCGACAACACTGCCGGCCAGCCCTTCGAGATCATCTCGAACATGCGGCTGCCTTCGTCGAAATCGTCATGCGTCACGGTCAGGCGCGTCTGATCTTTCAGCGGCTCGAGCAGGAAGGTGACGCGCGAGGGCCGCTCGTCCGGCAGGTCCTTGTAGAGCGACTTCCAGCCGTAGACGAGCTTGCGCGGCGGCTCGCTTTCGATGATCGGATCGTCGTGCACCTGCCGCCCAGCTGGGTCGATCGCGGTCATGCGCGCGCCGGGCCTGCCGTCGGCGGTCACGCGGTAGCCGAACCAGAACTTCGCGCTGAGTTCGGGTTTCGTCAGCGCCTCCCAGACGCGCTCCGGCGGCGCGGCGATGTAAGTGACATAGACGAAAACGGGCTTGGTCATTTGCTACTCCTTGAACGCGACGTCGCCGGTCTCGAGCAACGACTTGAGATTGGAAATGACCTTCGGCCAGCCGCCCGATACCGCCTCGATGAACTTGCCGCCCTCGCCCTCGAGCGCGTGTTCGATCGTAAGCTTCACCGCCTTGGCACCCCTGCCCGGATAGTATTCGGCCTCCTCGACCAACATCGTGCAGCGTGAATAACCTTCCGCTTTCAGCTCCGGCCGGAATTCGTTGCGCCAGCGGATGACGAGCCGGCGCGGCGGCGTGGCCTCGAGGATCTCTCCGGTGTCGGCGACGCGGCCGTCTTCAAAGCTGAGCGACCAGGGCGAGCCCGCTTTGAAGTCGCAGGCGACGTCCATACCGAACCAGAACTTCCGCACCGTCTGCGGGTCGGTCAAGGCCGCCCAGACATTTTCCGGGGTCGAACGGATATAGGTGACGCAGACAAATTGCGGCTTGGCCATCACGCCTCTCCTGCTTCCAGGTTCTTTTTCAATTCGCTCAGCGCCTGCAAGCGTGAGCGTTCGAACTTCGAGATCCAACGGTCGCCGATGTCGTGGATTGGCACCGGGTTCAAATAGTGCAGCTTCTCGCGGCCGCGCTTGATCGTCGCGATCAGGTTCGCCTCCTCCAGGATCGCCAGATGCTTGCTGACCGCCTGCCGCGTCATCGACACACCAGATTTGGCGAGCCGCGCGCAAAGCTCGCCAAGCGTCTGACCGTTCTCAGCGCGCAGCCGGTCGAGCAGCTCGCGGCGGCTGCCGTCGGCGAGCGCCCTGAACACCGCATCCATGGCGTCGGTCTTCATGGATTCTTATATGCAACCGTTTGGTTGCCTGTCAAGACACCGCAGGGCGTGGAACCGGGTTCCAAGCCACCGCGTTCAGGGTCGGATGGGGCAATCCGCAAAACGCGCGAAGAAGCCGTCGAGCACCGCCAAGCCGAGCGGATCGCGCGGCATCAGCGAGCACGAGGTCGAGGACGTCGAGGAGATGTCGACGCCGCGCACGCCCGTGATCTACGAGGTCGTGCGGCGGCTCGGCGACGAGGAAATGGAACGCCCTCTCGTCTCGTTGTGGTGGTCGGGGCTCGCCGCGGGCCTGTCGATCAGCTTCTCGCTGCTGACGCAGGGCATCCTGCGCGAGCACCTGCCCGATGCGCCGTGGCGCATCCTCATCGCCGCCTTCGGTTACAGCGTGGGCTTCCTGATCGTCATTCTCGGCCGGCAGCAGCTCTTCACCGAAAGTACGATCACCGCCGTGCTTCCGATCCTGAAGGAGCTGACGCCAGGCAATGTCTGGCGCATGGCCCGATTGTGGGCGATCGTCCTCGTCGCCAATCTCGCCGGCACATTATTCGCCGCGCTGTTCTGCACATTCTTTCCGGTCATCCCGGAGGCGCTCCACACTTCGATGCTGGAAATCGCCCGTGAGATGGCTGCGCTGTCATGGTGGCAGATGTTGTTCCGCGGCGTGTCGTCGGGCTTCATCATCGCGGCGATGGTGTGGATGCTGCCGGCCGCCGAATCCGCCAAGCTGCCGGTCATCACGTTGATGACCTGGCTGATCGCGGTCGGCGGCTTCACGCACGTCGTCGCCGGCAGCATGGAGGCCTACCTCCTGGTGCTCGCCGGCGAGTGGGAATGGTGGCGCTTCGCGACGAGCTTCTTTGCCCCGGTGCTGATCGGCAACATGGCCGGCGGCACGGCGCTGTTTGCCCTCATCTCCTACGCGCAGGTGATGAAGGAGATTTGAGCTGCGTGCTCTACTGATTCACGCACGTGCCGACATAGGCGCCCGGATTGCCGGCGCCGGGGGCGCTGCTCTGGCCGACACAGCGCGTGGCGCGATCCTGGAAGGTCTCGGTGCCGTGCGGACCAGACGGCGAGATGACCGGCGACTGCGGCACGACCTGACCGGTCTGCGGCACATAGAGCGGCGGCGGCGTACGCGGCTCGACATGACGCGGCTTGTGCTGCGGGACCGGCTCGACCCGGTTGTGCGAGCCGCGCGGCGACTTGTATTTCGGCGGCAGCCACGGCGTCGGCAGTTCCTGCGGACGGCCCGGCTCGGGCCGCATGATGTCGTATTGCGCGTGCGCGAGACCAGGCGTCAGCAGCGCGACGGCGACGATCATGGCGAACAAAGGACGCATGCATTCCACATAGGCATGCGCCGACGCGGCGGCTACTCCTCCGGCGCGTCGACGATCGGATCGTAGCGGGACGTGTCGAAGCCGAGCAGGTTCCAGGACTGCTCCATGTGGGGCGGCAGCGGCGCCGACACGTCGATCGTGCCGCCCCGCGGGTGCGGCACGGCGATGCGGCGTGCAAGAAGGTGCAGCCGGTTCTGGATGCCGCCGGGGAATTCCCAGTTCTCGATATTGAAGTATTTCGGATCGCCGACGATCGGATGGCCGACATGCGCCATATGTGCACGTAACTGGTGCGTGCGCCCCGTCACCGGCTTGAGCGACACCCAGGCGAGCTTCTGCGCCGAAGTCTCGACCACGGCATAATAGGTCACCGCGTGCACGGCATCCTTCTCGCCGTGTTCGGCGACGCGCATGAAGGAGTCTTCCTCTACCTCCTGCTTGGTCAGGTAGGTCGAGATCCGGCCCTGCTGGGGCCTCGGCACTCCGGCGACCAGCGCCCAATACGTCTTGCGCGCCGAGCGCGAGCGGAACGTCTTGGCAAGGGCGGCAGCCGCAAAACGCGTCTTGGCGACGAGCAGGCAGCCCGCCGTATCCTTGTCCAGCCGGTGCACGAGCCGCGGCCGCTGTGCGTCGGGATGCGAGCCACGCAAGGCGCAGAGCATGCCGTCGATGTGGCGCGTCGTGCCGGAGCCGCCCTGCACGGCCAGGCCCATCGGCTTGTTGAGCACCATCACGTCGTCGTCCTCGTAGAGCGTGATGTCTCTGAGGAAGGCGCGGTCCTTCTGCGCTTGCGGCGCGTCGTCGCGTACCGGCGGCGGCGCGAGGCTCAAGGGCGGGATGCGGACCGACTGGCCGCTCTCGAGCCGCGCCTTCGGCTCGGTGCGCCGGCCGTTCACCCTCACCTGGCCTTTGCGGATGATGCGCTGGATGTGGCTGAACGACAGGCTTGGCCAGCGCGCCTCGAAGAAGCGGTCGAGCCGCATGCCATCCTCGTCACCCGTGACGGTGACGGTCTGGACTCCCTTTCCGGTCGGGACCGCTGCTTGGCTCATGGCTTCGTGACCACGGATGGCTCGTCGGATGAACCGATACGACGCAGCCGCGGAAAAGGAAACAGGCCGGTCGCCGTTACCACGACGATGTCCGGGCCCC
>JBQCFB010000201.1:0-2847 GCA_051959715.1 Pseudolabrys sp. | reverse complement strand
AGCAGACGGCGCAGCGCCTGCGGGTTCAGGTGGTCGTACTTGGCCATGCACCACGTGTTGGCGTAGTGGCCGGCCTGCTCGAGGATCGCCTGATAGCTCTTCGGCAGCGCGTTGAACTTCTCGATGTTGACGAACGCGAACAGCATCGAACCGCCTTCCCACCAACCCGGCGAGTAGTAGTGCGGCGCGACCTTGTAGAAGCCGAGCTTTTCGTCGTCATACGGACCGACCCACTCGGCCGCGTCGATCGTGCCCTTCTCGAGCGCCGGATAGATGTCGCCGCCGGCGATCTGCTGCGGCACGCCGCCGAGCTTTTGCAGGACCTTGCCGGCCCAGCCGCCGATGCGCATCTTCAAGCCCTTGAGATCGTCGATCGAGTTGATCTCCTTGCGGTACCAGCCGCCCATCTGGCAGCCGGTGTTGCCGGCGAGCAGGCCCTTGATGTTGTACTTCTTGTAGAACTCGTTGAGCACGGTGTCGCCGCCGCCCTGGGTCCACCAGCCCTGGTTGACGCGGGCGTTCGGGCCGAACGGCACCGACGTGCCGAAACCGAAGGTCGGATCCTTGCCGAAGTAGTAATAGGACGCGGTGTGGCCGATCTCGACCGTGCCGTTCTGGACGGCGTCGACGATGGCGAGGCCGGGCACGATTTCGCCGGCGGCGAACACCTGGATCTGGAACTTGTTGTCAGTCGCTTCGGCCACCGACTTCGCCATCACTTCGGCGGCGCCGTACAGCGTATCCAGCGACTTCGGCCAGCTGCAAGGCATGCGCCACTTGATGGTCGGCATCGACTGCGCGATCGCCGGCGCGGCCACCGCGACGCTGGCGGCCGTGGCGAGGCCAGCCGTCTTCAGGAATTCACGACGTTTCATCCAGTTTCCTCCCTTGGGATTGATGAAGCGGGCTGACGCGGACGCGTTGCGCCGTTCTTGTCCTTGGCCCCTCAGGGCGGCGAGGCCCCCGGGCATGGTGGGGGGCCGGAGGCCTCCCATACCGTGATTCCAGTGTGCACTGGATCGGACAAAGTTGTAAGGCCCAAGTTCCAGCTCGGTTAAGCAAAAAGGGGACCAGCCCGCAGGCCGGTCCCCCATAAAAGATCGCGATGCGCGGATTAGCCGCGGCTGCGCGTGCGGATCATGAAGCTGTCGAAGCCGTATTCGGCCACCTGCCACCAAAGATACTCGTCGTTGCGGAAGGCTTCCATCGACTGGAGCACTTTCTTGTAGTCCGGGTTCTTGGCGGACTCTTCGGCGTTCACCTCGTTCGACGCCTTCAAGCAGGCTTCCATGATCTGCTGGCTGAACGGACGCAGTTGCACGCCGTTCGAGATCAGCCGCTTCAGCGCCTGCGGGTTTTTGGCGTCGTAGCTCGCCTGCTCCTGCACGTTCGCCGCACTGGCCGCAGCCTCGATGACGGCCTTGTAGGCCTTCGGCAGCTCATTCCATTTCTGAAGATTGATGAGCAGGTGGTTGGTCGTGCCGCCTTCCCACCAGCCGGGGTAGTAGTAGTACTTCGCGACCTTATAGAAGCCGAGCTTCTCGTCATCGTAAGGACCGACCCACTCGGCCGCGTCGATCGTGCCCTTCTCCAGCGCCGGATAAATGTCGCCGCCGGCAATCTGCTGCGCGATCAGGCCGAGCTTGCCGAGCGTTTTGCCGGCCCAGCCGCCGATGCGCATCTTCAGGCCCTTGAAGTCATCGACAGTCTTGATCTCCTTGCGGAACCATCCGCCCATCTGGCAGCCGGTGTTGCCCATCAGCAGACACTTGCTGTTGAACTTGGCGCCGAAATCGTCGATCAGCTTCTGGCCTTCGCCATCATAGAACCAGGCATTTTGCTGGCGCGCGTTCAGGCCGAACGGCACGGCGCAGAACAGGGCCCAGGTCGGGTCCTTGCCGATATAATAATCTTGAGCGCTGTGGCCGAGCTCGACGGTGCCGTTCTGAACGGCATCCAGCACCTGCAAGCCGGGCACGATTTCGCCGGCGGCAAACGTCTGAATTTGGAATTTGCCGTCGGTGGCCTCGGAGACGTACTTGGCGAAAAGCTCGCAGGCTCCGAACAAGGTGTCGAGCGACTTCGGCCAGCTTGCCGTCAGACGCCATTTGAGCGTCGGGGTCGATTGCGCGATCGCGGGCGCCGCGACGGCGGTCGCCGCAAGGCCGATGCCGGCCGTCTTCAGGAATTGGCGTCGTTTCATTGTCCGTCTTCCCCTCATGATCTGTCGCAGCGCGGGTTCCCGGCCGCTCCGCCCAATGCGGTAACGATAGACCGCAACCGGCTGAAATCCAATCGGGGAAGACACAAAGAAAGACCCCGCCCGGCAGGCCGGACGGGGTCCTAAGTTCGTTTTCCGGCGCGGCAGTTCAGCCGCGGGCGCGCTGGCGCACCATGAAGGCGTCGAAGCCGAGCTCGGCCACCTGCCACCACAGATAGGCATCGCCGCGGAAGGCGACCATGCTGTCGAGCACCTTCTTGAACTCGGCGTTCTTGGCGCTGACCTCGGTGTAGGTGTCCTGCGTGGCCTTGTAGGATGCCTCCATCACCGGCTGCGGGAACGGGCGCAGAACCGCGCCGCTGGCGACGAGACGTTTGAGCGCCTGCGGATTGACGGCGTCGTACTTCGCCTGCATCCAGGTGTGCGCCTTGTCTGAGGCCGCGCGCACGATCTCCTGGTAGTTCTTCGGCAGCGAATTCCACTTATCGAGGTTGATGAAGTTGTGCAGCATGGCGCCGCCTTCCCACCAACCCGGATAGTAGTAGTACTTCGCGACCTTGACGAAGCCGAGCTTCTCGTCGTCGTACGGGCCGACCCACTCGACCGCGTCGATGGTGCCCTTCTCA
>JBQCFB010000200.1:0-4118 GCA_051959715.1 Pseudolabrys sp. | reverse complement strand
AAGTCGAATTTGACGAGGCCCGCCTGCTCCACCCACTTCATGTTGAACTGGGTGACCGGCATGTCGGATTTAGGATCGCGGTAGAGCGGCACGAGCTGCGACAGCGGCCGGTCGCCGATGACGATGCCGGCGGCGTGCGTCGAGGCGTGGCGGTTCAAGCCTTCGAGCTTCTTGGCGATGGCGAAGGCGCGCTTGACCGTGGCGTCGGCCTCGGCCTCGGCCTGCAATTTCGGTTCGTCGTCGATCGCTTTCGCAAGGCTGATCGGATTGGCCGGGTTCTGCGGCACGAGCTTGCACAGCTTGTCGACCTGCCCGTAGGGCATTTGCAGCACGCGGCCGACGTCGCGCAGCACGCCGCGCGCCTGCAAGGTGCCGAAGGTGATGATCTGCGCCACCTGGTCGCGGCCGTAGCGATCCTGCACGTAGCGGATCACCTCGTCGCGGCGGTCCTGGCAGAAGTCGATGTCGAAGTCCGGCATCGACACGCGCTCGGGGTTGAGGAAGCGCTCGAACAGCAAATTGAAGCGCAGCGGATCGAGGTCGGTGATGGTCAGCGAATAGGCGACCAGCGAGCCTGCGCCCGAGCCGCGGCCCGGTCCGACCGGGATGCCGTGCGACTTCGCCCACTTGATGAAGTCAGACACGATGAGGAAGTAGCCCGGATACTTCATGCGCTCGATGACGCCGAGCTCGAAGTCGAGACGCTGGCGATACTCGTCCTCGCTGATGCCCTCGGCCATCCCGGCGGTCGCAAGACGGTGCGCCAGTCCCTCTTCCGCCTGCTTGCGCAGCACGGCCGCCTCGTCCTCATCGGCCGAGAAGCGCGGCAGGATGGGCTTGGCGGTGCGCGGGCGGTAGGCGCAGCGATGCGCGATCTCGACCGTGTGCTCCAGCGCCTCCGGCAGGTCGGCGAACAGGGTCGCCATCTCGGCGCGGGTCTTGAAGCGGTGCTGCGGCGTCAACTGCCGCCGGTCGGTCTCGGCGATCAGCTTGCCCTCGGCGATGCAGATCAGGCCGTCATGGGCTTCGTAATCGGCGGCGGTGGCGAAGAACGGCTCGTTGGTCGCGACCAGCGGCAGGTTGTTCTTGTAGGCAAGGTCGATCAGCACCGGCTCGGCGCGCTTCTCCGCCGGCGTGCCGTGGCGCTGCAATTCGACATAGAGGCGGTCGCCGAAGAGCCGCATCAGCGTTTCCAGACGCGAGGCGGCGAGATGGCTCTGGCCGGAGGCGATGACGGTGTCGAGCGGGCCGTTCGGCCCGCCGGTCAGGCAGATGAGGCCGTCGGTCTCGCCCTCGAGCCAGTCGAGCTTGAGGCGCGGCGGCTCGCCCGACGGCGACTCGAGGAAGGCGCGCGAGTTGAGCCGCATCAGGCTGCGATAGCCCTCCTCGCGCTGGGCCAGCAGCACCACGCGCGAGCGCTCGACATTGACGTTGGGCCCGCGGGCGCCGTGATCGGTATCGGCGAAATCGAGGGCGAGCGCGCAGCCAATGATCGGCTGGATGCCGTAGCCGGCGAGCTTCTCGGAGAATTCGAGCCCGCCGAACATGTTGTCCGAGTCGGTCAGCGCCAGCGCCGGCTGCTTGTCGGCCTTCGCCAGCTCCGCGAGCTTGCCGATCGGCAGCGCGCCCTCGAGCAGCGAATAGGACGAGTGCACGTGCAGGTGCACGAAGTTCGGGCCGGGCATTTTGCGTCTTCTTCGGGTGATTCCCTGTCGACACCCAAGGTGAGGATGCGGGCCTCACCTGTCCACCCGCGCTCCGGTATAGCCCCGCCCTTTCCCCGCCATTCTGACGGGGCACAGGCCCCGCGCGCCTTCTGCGCGGGGCGTCTCAGGCGCGGATCACAGGTTCCCGAGCACCTGGGTCCAGACGGCGATCATGCTGACGAACAGAGCGAGCGAGGCGAGCGCGGCAGCTTCCTGAACGAAGGTCTTGATCATGTCTCTCTCCCGTGAACGTAGAGAGAACATAGTTCTTTCTTTGTTCTCACGTCAAACGGAATCCGGGCGCCGGTTAATGCTTCGTTACGGCCGCGATAACCTGATGATTTCACGACCGCTTTCCACAGCCAGTGCCGGTTTACGCGCCCGGACGTCTCGCGAACAGCAGGCCAATGCCGAGAACCATCATTGCGGCGCCGGACGCCTCACGGAGCCGCCGGACGAGTCCGGTGCGGGCTACGCCTGCCCGGACGGCGCTGGCAGCAAGCGCGACCGCAATGTCGGCCAGTGTGTTGAGCGCCACCGACACGAAGCCAAGGAGCAAGAACTGGAGTGTCACGTGGCTCGCCCGCGCGTCGACGAATTGCGGGATGAATGCGAGGAAAAATGCGGCCGTCTTCGGGTTCAACGCCTCGACGACCACACCCTCCCGAAAGGCTCGTCGCGGTCCAACAGCGCGTGTGTCGACGACGCGGGTCACGCTCGCGTCACGACGCGCCGATTGAATTGTGCGGTAGCCGAGCCAGACAAGGTACGCAGCACCGACGAATTTCAAGGCGGTGAACAGCTCCGCACTGGCGAGCACGATCGCAGAAACACCGGCACTGCCGGCCAACACGTGCATCATGCCGCCCAATCCGGTGCCGCAACTCGAGGCTATGCCTTCCGTCCGGCCACCGGCCAAACTACGCGCGGCGACGTAGAAGATGCCCGGCCCGGGCGTGATCGCGAGGACCAAGGCCGCCACGAGAAACAGTGCGAATTGCGTCGCGTGTGGCATTCCCGCTTCCGAAACGAGGCGCGCCCGCCTACTCCATCTCCACCACCAGCCCGTCACGCAGCGTCACCCGCCGGTCCATGCGGGCGGCGAGCTCCATGTTGTGCGTGGCGATGATGGTGGCCAGCCCCGACGCCTTCACGAGCGTCGCCAGCGCGTTGAACACGTGGTCGGCGGTGTGAACGTCGAGATTGCCGGTCGGCTCGTCGGCGAGGAGGATCCGCGGCGCATTCGCCACCGCGCGGGCGATGGCGACGCGCTGCTGCTCGCCGCCCGACAATTCCGCCGGGCGGTGCTTCAGCCGGCCGCGCAGCCCGAGATAGGCGAGCAGCTCGCTCGCCCGCTTCTCGCATTCGCCGCGGGAGAGGCCGCGGATCATCTGCGGCAGCATGACGTTCTCGATCGCCGAGAACTCCGGCAGCAGCCGGTGCGACTGGTAGACGAAGCCGATCTCGTTGCGGCGGATGCGCGTGCGCTCGCTGTCCGGCAGGACCGCGGTCGGCCGGCCGTCGATGAACACCTCGCCCTGGTCGGGGTGCTCGAGGAGGCCCGCTATGTGCAGCAGCGTCGACTTGCCGGCGCCGGACGGCGCGATCAGCGCGACCGACTGCCCCGGCCAGATCGCGAGCCCGGCGCCGCGCAGGATGTGCAGCGCCTCCTCGCCCTGGCGATAGGTGCGCTCGACGTCCTGCAGGACCAGGACGGGCTGCGCCTTCTCCTCGACCGAAGCGGCGATCTCGACGTCGACCGTCGTCGTCTCACTCATAGCGGAGCGCCTCCACCGGATCGAGGCGCGCCGCCCGCCATGACGGATAGAGCGTGGCGAGGACCGACAGGACCCGCGCCATGATGACGACGGCGCTGGTCTCGCCAGTATCCATGTCGGCGGGCAGATGCGAGAGGAAGTAGAGTTCGGGCGAGAACAGTTCGGTGTTCGTCAGCCAGGACAGGAACTGGCGGATGTTCTCGATATTGAGGCACACGACGACACCGAGCAGGAAACCGACGAGCGTGCCGACGACGCCGATCGAGGCGCCGGTGATCAGGAAGACGCGCATCACCGAGCCCTGCGACGCGCCCATGGTGCGCAAAATCGCGATATCGCTGCCCTTGTCCTTGACCAGCATGATCAGGCCCGAAACGATGTTCAGCGCCGCCACCAGCACGATCATGGTGAGGATCAAAAACATCACGTTGCGTTCGACCTGAAGCGCGTTGAAGAAGGTCGAATTGCGCTGCCGCCAATCGACCAGGAAAACGGGACGACCCGCCGCCTCGGTCACGCTGGTACGGAAAGCGCCGATCTTGTCGGGATTGGAGGTGAATACCTCGATTGCGGTCACGTCATTGTTGCGGTTGAAATAGGCCTGCGCTTCGGGAAGCGGCATGAACACGAAGCC
>JBQCFB010000199.1:0-3371 GCA_051959715.1 Pseudolabrys sp. | reverse complement strand
CGGCAAGGTCTGGGCCGGTCAGTACATGGTCATGGACCCGTCGGGCGGCCAGGTGAAGCTGCCGGGCACGCACACGACCGAGCCGACATTCGGCCTGCCGGCGACCTGGATCGACGCGTCGCTCAAGGAAGAGGCGTCGCTGCAGGGCTATACCGTCGTCGACGCGGCGACCGTGCTGTCGACCCACCTGACAGAATTGCTCAAGGGCAACATGTCGGAGCTTCTGTCCTACGCCGAGACGCAGAAGCTTCTGAAGGAACTGCCGAAGGAGCAGTCGGAGCTGCTCAAGGAAATCGTGCCGTCGCAGATCTCATCGTCGGGCGTGCAGCGCGTGCTGCAATTGCTGCTGGCCGAGCGCATCTCGATCCGCGATCTCGCCACCATCCTCGAAGGCATCGCCGAGGGCATCACGGTCTCGCGCAATCCGACCACGCTGACCGAGCACGTGCGCCAGCGCCTGGCGCGCCAGATCTGCGCGCAGCATACGAACCAGTCCGGCTACCTGCCGCTGATCGCGCTGTCGGCGGCGTGGGAGCAGTCCTTCGCCGAGTCGCTGGTCGGCCAGGGCGACGACCGCCAGCTTGCGATGCAGCCCTCGAAGCTGTCGGAGTTCATCACCATCGTGCGCGAGCGCTTCGAGCAGGCAGCTCGCGAGGGCGAAGCGCCGGTGCTCGTCACCTCGACCGGCATCCGCCCCTTCGTGCGCAACATCGTCGAGCGCTTCCGCGCACAGACGCCGGTCATGTCGCAGGCGGAAATCCATCCGCGCGTGCGGCTGAAGACGGTCGGCAGCATTTAGGCCTGACGTCTATCCCTGCTTGTCGAAGCGTTTCGCGTCCGCGGGCGGCGACACCCAGTCGTGCCGCGATTCCTCCCACACCACAATGGTCGGCGCCGGGAAGTGCGGATCGGCGAAATTGCCGATGGCGACGACGACGAGATCGGGAAAGCTTTCGCTCGTCCAATAGACCGTCGAGCCGCAGGTCGGACAGAAGTGGAAGCTCACGACACTGCCGCTCTCCGCCGTGCGCCGCCATGTCGTCGCCTTTCCGGAGACCGTGATCTGCTCGGGCTTGAATCGCGCCTGGTTGCTGATCACCGCGCCGGTGCGGCGCTGGCATTCGAAACAATGGCACATCGAGACGCGCGCCGGATCGCCTTCGATCGTCAGCTGAAGTTGCCCGCAGTTGCAGGCGGCCGTTCGTCTGGTCATGGGTCGGCTCCAGTCGGCATGGGTCGGGAATCGCTCATACTCGGATCGCTAAATTTTTCGGCGATAGCCGTGCATGCCGGATGGCCTTCGTCAATGCGCGGCCACTACCGTGATGCTCCGATCGGCGCCGCCAGACCGCGGCAAGCCCTGAAGGAGCATGACCGCGGTGATCGGAGCGATCGGCAGCGTCACGTCCTATTCGAGCCGCAGCGTCGGCACGCAGCCGCGCAACGCGAACGCCCTCGATGCGCTGGCGCAAGGCGGCGCGCTGACCGCGCTCGACAGCGGCCGCGGCGGGGTCGATCGCATCAAGGCCGAGCTCGCGTCGCTCCGCGACGCCCTCCAGGCCGCCCGTGGTGGCGCCAACGCGGTCCCGGGCAATACCTCGCTCACGCCCGTCATTGCCCAGATCGAACAGACCCAGGACCGGCCGACCTTCGTCGATGTCAACGGCGTGCCGGTGCAGACCGGCACGATCACGGTCTCGGTCGGCACGCGACCGGTGGTCGTCGGTTACGATGTCGGCAATCGCGCCGCGCTCGGCCTCCGCGATCAGCTCAACGGTCTGGCCTCGGACGTGTCGCGTCTGGTCTCGACGGTCGGCACGGGCGCCGCGGGCAGCTTCGCCGCAAGCGTCTCCGCGCTGCTGAAGAGCGGCGACCTCGACAATGCGGTGAACGCCCCCGACGCTGCCGCCATCGATGCGGCCATCGGCAAGATCAACGACGTCCTCGCGAAGGCTCACGGCCTCGGCTCGTCGCTGTCTTCCCGCGCCGCGGCTGCGGGGCAAGTCGATCTCGGCGGCGTGCTGTTCGGCACGAACACGACGCCAATCTCCAGCGCGGAATAAGCCCTACTCCGCCGCCTCGACCGGCGGGATGTAACCGGACGGCACGATCGTCGTCTCGTCGTGCGCATGCGTGCGGCCGCGGATCGCGTCGTCGCGGACCTTGCGCGCGAGGGCGGCCTCGCCGCCGGTCGTCGCATGATAGAGATCGAGCGCCTCGAACTCGTCGGCCTTCGGCGCGGCGATCGCGAGGTCCGAATATTCCCAGCGGTCGGGCGCGTTCAGCGCTTTCTTCAGGAGGGCCTTGCAGCGCAGATAGACACGCAAATAGTTTGCCGCTTTGACGACGATGCCGCCCCAGTATTTCGGGTAGAACACGAGCGGGTTCTCGCGCCGCAGGCTGGCGCGGCGGTCGCGCCGCGACTTGAGGCGGAAGGCGCCGCTCTCGAGCGGGTGCACGCCCTCGTAGAGGATCGTCAGGTAGAACCATAGGATCGTCGACAAGGTCGTGCCGGGGCGGCCGATCCTGTTGGCGCAGGTGCGGCGCAGGATCGTGTAGATGTGCTCCGGCGTGTAGAAGGTCTGCCACGCCGCGCGATAGGCCTCCTCCCATTCCGTATCCGACATCTTGCCTGAATGATGCGCGACCCGGTGGTTGAGGTCGTACTTGTTCATGTCCGGGTCCATCCAGGTTCCCTTCGACGAAAGAACCTTGTGGTCTTCGGAGCCCGGCAGCGGCGTCAGGAAGAAGAATTCGAGGATGTCGATCGGCAACTCACGCTTGATGATCTCGACGTCGCGCAGGATCGACGCCTTGGTATCGGCGGGGAAGCCGAGGATGTAACCGGCATAGGTGATGGCGCCGTGGTTGCGCCACTTCTGCAGCATCTCGCGATATTCGGTGATCTTGTTCTGGCGCTTCTTCGCGGCGATCAGATTGTCCGGGTTGATGTTCTCGAGTCCGATGAAGGCGCGGCGCACGCCCGCGCGCGTCGCCTTCTCGATGAAGCCCGGGATCTTGTGGCAGAGCGTGTCGACCTGGATGGTGAAGCCGATATTCATCTTCTCGCCTTCACGCATCTGGATCAGCCGGTCGAACAGCGGCTCCCAGTCCTTGTTGCGGGCGAAGTTGTCGTCGGTGATGAAGAAGCGCTTGATGCCTTCGGCGTAGTTCTCGCGCACGATCTTTTCGAGATCGTCGACCGAGCGGATGCGACTCTTGCGGCCCTGCACGTTGATGATGGTGCAGAACGAGCATTGGTACGGGCAGCCGCGGCCGAGATCGATCGACGACAGGTTGCCGACCGTGCGCTTGACGTGCTTGCGCGGCAGGTAAGGCGCGGGCTCGCCGATCAGGTTCGGCAGCGCCTC
>JBQCFB010000198.1:0-6282 GCA_051959715.1 Pseudolabrys sp. | reverse complement strand
CACTGGGGCGTGGTCGAACGCTGGAATTATCCCGACGACGGCTACGGCGATTGCGAGGACTACGTCCTGCAAAAGCGCAAGATGCTGATCAAGGCCGGCTGGCCGCGCGAGGCGCTGCTCATCACCGTCGTGCGCGACAAGAACGGCGACGGCCACGCGGTGCTCACCGTCAAGACCAACCGCGGCGAGTTCGCGCTCGACAACCAGGAGAGCAAGATCCTCGCCTGGGACAAGACCGGATACCGCTTCATCAAGCGCCAGTCGCAGTCCGACCCGAACGTGTGGGTGTCGCTCGGCGATCCGCGCGAGGCGCCGGCCCTGGTGTCGGCCCGCTAATCGAGAGCTTCGCGCGGACCGAGGGGCCGCGCGGGATGAGAGACGATCCAGGACAGGGACACGCGACCTCGGTCACGTCCCCACCCCTCCCCGTCCCCAGACCGGGGTCGCGCGCGGCCGGGCTCCCCCAAGCCCGGCCGCACCTTTTTCAAATGTCGGATTGGACGAGCGGCCCGCTCAGGCGAAGACGATCGCCTGCCAGGCCATGACCAGCACCATGCCGGACATCAGGCTCCAGAAGCCGGCAATGAGCGTGGCGAAGAACACGAACTGGAAGCGGCCCTCGGACGGGCCGCCGAGAAGCGTGTTGCGCATGATCAGGAACGGCGCCGACAGCATTAGCAGCGCCAGCGCCGCGAAGGTCGCCGGCCGCGGGCCCTTGGTCAGCAGATTGAAGCTCGGCAAGTTGTCGGTGGCGAGCTGGTAGGTCGAGGTGCACAGGCCGGCGACGGCGAAGCCGAGCGCCAGCGACAGCAGCATCTGCACGGATTGCGGCGACATACGCTTTTGGCCCCACGCACGCGTACCAAGCCGTCATATGGCGCGCGGGTCGCAGCGGCCGCCAGCGTATCCTTAACGCGTGGTTAACGGGTGGCGCGCCATAGGTAGCGGGCACTGCAAACGCCGTCGGATTCGCCTCGCCCATGGCCTTCGCTCATACCGCCGCCCGCTCCCATCGCCGTCGCGGCCACAATCCCCTCGCCGCGCCGCTCGTGCTGTTCCTGATCGCGGGAGCGGCCGCCGCGTCCTATGTCGGCTACGTGCTGTGGCCGCGCTGGCCGGACGCGCCCGTGGCGCTCGACGCGCCCGCCATCCCCGTCGTCTTGGCCGGCGCCGCCTTCAACATCGAGCCGGCGGCGATCCGCAACCGCGTGCAGCGCCATCCGGGCACGCAGGACCGCGTCGACCTCGCCTATGTCTGGCCGAGCCTGGCGCCGCCCGATCCGGCGGAGAAGGCGGCGGCGCCGGGCGCGCCCGTACAGCCGATCGAGCGCCTGTTCGTCAGCATCGAGAGCGCCGACGGCGCCATGCCGCCGATCGAGCGCGTCGAGACCATCTATCCGCGCTATCTCGTGGCCGAGCCGGTCGCCGGCCCGCAGGGGTTGACGCTGCGCGGCTTCCGCAAGGACTCCCCCTATGCCGGCGAGGAGCTCGCCTTCGAGTCGACCAATCCGCAGCATTTCCTGGCGCGCTGCTCGCGCCACGGCGTCGTCGGCTCGGGCGGGTGCCTTCTGGAGAAGCGCGTCGGCGAGGCGAGCCTGACGTTTCGTTTCCCGCGCGCCTGGCTCGACGACTGGCAGCAGGTGGCCAAGGGCATCGACACCCTGATGGCGCGGCTGCAGGGGAAGTAGTCGCGCGAGAGCGCAGCAGGCACCGATCGAGCCCGGCGCGCCTTACGTGTCAGATATTCAGATCAGGCTTCGAGGTCGCCCGCGAGATCGACGTCGAGGATCGGCAATTCGAAGATGTAGGAGCGGCGGCCCTTTTCGTTCTCGACGAACAGCACGCCGATGAACTCCTCGCCCATATAGACCTCGAGCGAGTCCATCTTCTTCGGGCGCACCACGACACGAAGCTGGTCGTTGTCGAACCGGCGGCGCAGATACGCATTGAGCGCCGGCACCGGCTGGATGCTCGGGTCGCTGCCGAGCAGGATGACCATGCGGAAATTGTAGGACCGCTCGCCCTCGTCCTCGTCGGCGGTGAGATCGCCGATCTCGTCCTCGCCGATATAGACCTTGGCCTCGTCGCCGCCCTTCGGCACGACACGGATCGTATCGTTGCCGAACAGCTTCTTGAGGTAGGCGTCGAGCTGTCTGATTTCCTGGACGTTCACGGCCGCTCCTTCTGATCGGGACGCCTATGCCCCATCGGGAGCGGCCGCGCAAGCGCGTTTCCCGGCCGCATTCAGCCGTCGAGCGCGATGCCCCGCAGCATCTGGTCCATGGTGCGCGAGGGCTCGGCGCAGCCCGCCTCGCCCACCACCTTCGCCGGAACGCCGGCCACGGTAACGTTGTTCGGCACCGATTTGATCACCACGGAGCCGGCGGCGATGCGCGCGCAGTGGCCGACCTCGATGTTGCCGAGGATCTTGGCGCCGGCGCCGATCATGACGCCGCGGCGGATCTTCGGGTGACGGTCCTCGTTCTCCTTGCCGGTGCCGCCGAGCGTCACGTCATGCAGGATCGAGCAATCGTCTTCGATGACAGCGGTTTCGCCGACGACGAGCCCCGTCGCATGGTCGAGGAAGATGCCGCGGCCGATCTGCGCCGCCGGATTGATGTCGCACTGGAAGACCACGGAAGCGCGGCTCTGGAGATAGAGCGCGAAATTCTTGCGGCCCTTGCCGAGCAGCCAGTGCGCGAGACGGTGCGTCTGGATGGCGTGGAAGCCCTTGTAGTAAAGCATCGGCTCGCAGAAGCGCGTGGTCGCCGGATCGCGGTCGACCGTCGCGACGATGTCGGCGCGAAACATCTCGCCGAGCGACGGCTGGTCCTCGACCGCGTCCTGATAGGCCTGGCGGATCAGCTCGGCCGAGACGTCGGCGTGGTCGAGGCGCTGCGCGACGCGGTGCGTGACCGAGCCTTCCAGCGAGTCGTGGTGCAGGATGTTCTCATAGATGAAGGCCGAGAGCTCCGGCTCGCGATGCGCGATCTCCTCGGCCTCGCTGCGGATGCGGGTCCACACCGGATCGACCGTGTCGAGCCCTTTCACCGGGCGCGTCTGAAACTGTGCCATAGAATATTATTCTCCGATGCCTCTCAGCATCCCCTACTTAATCCTTCTACCACAGAACGGGAGAGGTCAGCAGCGAAAGAAACGTGTCGTCTGCATGACAGCCCCGCAGCGTTAAGGACGCGCGGCGAGGAAGTCGACGACGCCTTGCTTGAAGACCTTGTCGCCGACGCTGAGCATGTGATCGCGGCCGGGAATGTCGAGCGCCTGCGCGCCGGGGATGAGCGCTGCGAGCGCCGATGCCGAGCCTGCGACGTCGTCCTTCGTGCCGACCGCCACCAGCACCGGCACGCGGATCGTCGCCACTTCGTCGCGCGTCAGCGTCTGGCGCGAGCCGCGAATGCAGGCGGCAAGCGCGCGGCGGTCCGATTTGGTCAAGTCGGCGAAGCTGCGGAACATGCGGCCCTGCTGGTCCGGCACGTCGAGCACGGTCGGTGCTTCGAGTGCGTCGGCGATCGTCGTCGGCAAGCCGACACCGTCGACGAGCCGTATGCCGAGACCGCCGAGGACCGCCGAGCGCACCATGTCCGGATGCTCGACCGCAAGGAAGGCGGCGATGCGCGCGCCCATCGAATAGCCGAGCACGTCGGCGCGCGGAATGCCGAGATGCGACAGCAACGCGCGCACGTCGCCGGCCATCAAGGACGTACTATACGCCTCCGGCTCATAGAGCTTGCTCGAGGCGCCGTGGCCGCGGTCGTCGAGCGCGATGACACGACGGCCGGCGCGCGTCAGCGTCGTGACCCAGCCGGGGGCGACCCAGTTCACCTCCTTGTTGGAGGCAAATCCGTGGACCAGGACGATCGGCTCGCCCTCGCCTTCATCGAAAAAAGCGATCTCGACGTCGTCGTTCTTGAATGTCGGCATGTCAGGCCCGTGACAAAGAAGGCGGCTTCTAGCGCAATTCGCCGCGCGCGCAAATGCCCGGCAGGAACCGATGCGACGTGAAGCGGTTGCTCCGCAGAGGAGAACCGGAATGGCCCAGCAGACGAAACAACTCAGTGAGCTCTTCCACGAGGGCTTGAAGGACATCTATTTCGCGGAAAAGAAGATCCTCACCGCGCTGCCCAAGCTCGCGAAGGCGGCGCAGTCGAAGGAGCTCGCCGACGCATTCGAGAAGCATCGCGGCGAGACCGAGCAACACGTCGCGCGTCTCGAGGAAGTATTCAAACTGATCAAGGAAGAGCCGCACGGCAAGACCTGCCCGGCGATCATGGGGCTGGTCGAGGAAGGCCAGGAGATCGCCAAGGAGTACAAGGACTCGCCTGCGCTCGACGCGGGACTGCTCGCGGCAGCGCAAGCGGTCGAGCACTACGAGATCGCGCGCTACGGCACGCTGCGCACCTGGGCGGAAGAGCTGGGCCACAAGGACGCGGTGACGATCCTGTCGAAGACGCTCGACGAGGAGTCGAAGACGGATGCGCTGCTGACCACACTCGCTGCGAAGAAGGTCAACCGCGAAGCGCAGACGGCCTGACAACGCTCTCAGCGCGACGCAAGCGCCATAGCGCCCCGCTGGCGCTGTCGCCGCCGCTTGCGATGGTAGAGCCAGCGCTCGGTCATGTGCTCCGTCCCGCGCTTGAGCGAGGCGACGAAGCCGAGCACGGCGAACAGCGCGCCGAACACCCAGCTCGCCAGATCGAACACGGCCGCGCCGAGCATGATGGCGGTGCGGCCGCCGACCTTGAGGATCGCGCGCGTCTTGCCGCCCGCCTTCTCCGCCAGCTTGGCGACGCGTGACATCTCGGCCGGCGTCTCCGCGATCTTCAGGCCGTCGAGCGCGGCTTGCGTGCCCGCCTTGGCCTCGACCTTGCCGACGTCGCGGGCGAGATCGACGAGCTTGCCGGCGCGCTCGACCTTGACGGCGTCACGCGCGGCGCGAATGGCGAGCGCGGGCTCCGTCACGGATACGCCGACGATCGCCTTCTTCAGCGCCGCCCAGTCGACCACGCCGCGCATCATGCGGCCGACGGAGCCTGCGAGCCGCTCGCTGAGGCGTCCGGTCTTGCGCGCGGCCTTGGCGAGCGTCAGCCCGACGCGCGCCGGCGCAGCCGCGCCGACTGTCGCATAGGTGCCGGCAGTGATGGCGAGCCCGACGCAGGCGAGCCCAAGCACGAGTTCGTCCGCCTTTTCGCCCATTGCGAGACGCCCGCCCTCGCGCACCGCGTCACGAATGTCGCCGAACACGAACAGGTCGCCGAGCGCGGTGCCGGCGAAGCTCGTCACGTCGGTCGGCTCGCCGCTGACGAAGCCGTAGGCGAAGCTCTTCATCGCCGTCGTCGTGCTCGCCGCGTCGGCCACGGCCGCGTCCACCTTTTTGCGCCGCGCATCGTCGACCGCGACATGTCGCGCATCGGCAAGCTCGACGAAGCTGCGCGCGAGGTCCGCATCCTTGCCGGCGAGCGCATCGTCGATGCCGCGCGCGGCGACGTCGGAGTTGAATCTGTCATCGAGCATGCGGTCGGCGACCACGGCCGGATCGTTCTCGGCGGCGATGCGGCTGCCGGCGTCGACGCCGTGCGGCACCAGCCATACGCCGAGCCCCGCGAAGGCGGCAACGCCGAGCACGGCGGCGAGGAGCCGCGCGCGGTGCGCGGGCTCCGTCCGCTTCAACTCCGGTGGCGCGAATCCGTCCGCGTCGCGCATGCCTATTCCTGAACGATTCGCCCGGCCGCCATCAGCCGCTGACCGGTGCCTGACTGGGGAAAAATCCCGGCGATTCCATGATGTTCCGCGCCAGCGCCCGGCATGGTTGATGCTCCCTCACGGGCCCTAGGCAGGCAGGGGCTCCGCCGCTATGGTGCCGCGCAAATCAATCGTTTCGCGTCGATTCACGAGGGTTCCTTCATGGCGGAGCACGTCGTCCCCCATTTCCAGAACGATCCGGGCGTGCCGGTGATCAAAATCGGCGCCAAGGAGTTCATGTGCGTGGGCGCGACGCCGCCGTTCGACCATCCGCACATCTTCTGCGACATGGGCGACGACAGCGAGATCGTCTGCTCCTACTGCTCGACGCTCTACAAGTTCGACCCCACGCTCGACCCGCACGCGGCGCGCCCGCCCGAGTGCGCCCTGCACAGCCCCGCCGCAGCCTGACCGTCCGGAGCACACCTTGGCGGCCGCGCGTCATGTCATCGTCGCCGGCGCCGGCATTGCGGGGCTGACCGCCGCACTGTCGATGGCCAAGGCCGGCCTGCGCGTCACGGTCCT
>JBQCFB010000197.1:0-2030 GCA_051959715.1 Pseudolabrys sp. | reverse complement strand
CGGCATGCTCAACGAGCTCGCCGACGGCCTCCAGGTCAGCATTCGCGATGCCGGCCTGCTGGTCACCTGGGGCGCCGTCGTGCTGTGCATTGGCTCGCCGCTGATGGCGTGGCTGACGACACGCATGGACCGCCGCCTGCTTCTCGTCGGAACGCTGATCGTCGTCGCCGTCGCGCAAGGCGCGTCCGCGCTCGCGCCGGGCTACGGCGCCGTGCTGGCGCTCCGCCTCGTGATGCTCGCTATCGCGGCCATCTACACGCCGCAGGCGGCCGCGACGGTGGCGTTGATCGTGCCCGAGCCGCGGCGGCCGAGCGCCATCGCCTTCGTCTTCCTCGGCTGGTCGCTGGCGGTGGCCGGCGGCTTGCCGCTCATCACCTTCCTCGCCACGCATTTCGGCTGGCGCGCCGGCTTCGTCATGCTCGGCGCGGCCTCGGCTATCATCGCGGCACTCGTCTTCGTGACGCTGCCGGCAGGCCTCACCGGCAAGCCGCTGTCGCTCGCGAGCTTCGTCACCATCGCCCGCAACAAGCGCCTGATGACGATCCTCGCCGTGACGATGCTGCAGATCTCCGGCCAGATCGTTGTCTTCGTCTATCTGGCGCCGCTCCTGCGCCGTCTGATCGGCGCCGATAACCTCACGGTCGAAGCCTTCTTCGCGCTGTTCGGCGTGGCGGCGCTCATCGGCAACATCGTTGCCACGGCGATCGTCACCGCGCTCGGCACCGAGGTGACGTTGGCGCTGTTCCTCGCCTCGATCACGCTGGGTCTCGCGATCTGGACGGCCGGCGCGAGCGTCTTCGCCGCTGCGGCGGCCGGCATCGCCGTCTGGGGTCTCGGCTTCGCCGCCTCCAACTCGATGCAGCAGGCGCGCCTCGCCGAGACGGCGCCTGATCTCGCCAGCGCCTCGATCGCGCTCAACACCTCGCTCGTCTATGTCGGGCAGGCGATCGGCTCGGGGATCGGCGGCGCGTTGTTCGCGCGCGGCGCCTTCACGGCGATGGGCTATGTCGGCATCGCCTTCCTTATCGCCGCATCCGGCCTGGTCGCGGTCACCTGGCAGCGCAGGCGTCTGGTCACCGTGACGCCTTGAACGTGGCGATCAGCGCCTCGACCTGCGGGACGAGGCGCGCGACGACGATGCGATAGCCCTCTGCGTTGAAATGCGCGCCGTCGCGGGCGCGATATTTGCCCGGCGGCAGTTTGAACTGTGCGTAGGGGACTTTCTCGGCGCGCGCGATGCCGGACAGATCGAGTGAGCCGAGCCCAATCAGCAGCACGCCGATGCGCCGCTTTTGCAGCGTGCGCACGATTTCGGATACGTTCGCCCGCATCTTCGCCGCCGGAACGTGCAGGCGCTGATCGTTGGTGCCGACCTCGACCAGCACAATATTGGTGTCCGGGTCGACGGCGAGATCGAGCCGCTTCAGCGCGCCGGCCGTGGTGTCGCCGCTGATGCCGGCGTTTTTCACCTCGACGTCATGGCCCTTGGCGCGAAGCTGCCGCTCGAGTTCGGCCGGGTAGGCGTCCTTTCTCGCCACCAGCCAGCCGGCCGTGGCGCTGTCGCCGAGCGCGACGATCTTCACCGGCGCGGCGAAGGCGACCGTCGCCACGCAGAGCCACAGCAGCGCTACGAGCACGCGCACCACCATCAATTCAGCACCCCCACGATCGCGCCCATCAGACACGTCGTCAGCGTTCCCGAGACGATGGTCTTTGGCCCGAGCGAGACGATGTCGGCGCGGCGTTCCGGCGCCATGACGGTGAGCCCCGCGATCATGATGCCGAGCGAGCCGAAATTGGCGAAGCCGCACATCGCATAAAGCAGGATCAGGCGCGAGCGCGCATCGAGCGCGTCGGCCGGCAGCTTCGCCAGCTCGAGATATGCGATCAGCTCGTTGAGCACGGTCTTGATGCCCATGAGCCCGCCGGCGGTGACCGCCTGGTCCCACGGAATGCCCATCAGCCAGCACACCGGCGCCATGACGAGCCCGAGCAGCCTTTGCAGCGTGATCGGCGCACCGGCCACATCG
>JBQCFB010000196.1:0-4024 GCA_051959715.1 Pseudolabrys sp. | reverse complement strand
GCCTCCTCCATGAGCAGCATGGCGAGCGAATAAGCCTCCTCGCCGGTGGCGCAGCCGCACACCCAGACACGCAGCGTCTCGGTCGGCTCGCGATCGAACAGCTGCGGCAGCACGTCCTTGCGCAGCGTCTCGAAGGCTTCGCTGTCGCGGAAGAAGGTGGTGACCGAAATCAGGAGGTCGGCGAGCAGCGCCTGCGCCTCGTCCGCGTTCTCGCGCATGTGGTCGTAATAGGATTGCAGGTCGTCGCTGCGCGTCACCTGCATGCGCCGCGCGATGCGGCGCAGCACCGTCGAACGCTTGTATTTCGAGAAGTCGTGCCCGGTGCGGACGCGCAGATGCGCCAGCACGCGGCGCAGGACCTCCTCGTCGAGCTTCCGAATGACGCCGTCATTGTTGTGCTTGAGACGGATGAGATCGCTCAGCCGCCCGGCAAGCTCCTCGACCGGCAGCACCACGTCGGCGACGCCGCTGGCGATCGCATTGCGCGGCATGGACGGATATTCGGCCTCCGACGGCTCCTGTACGAGGATGATGCCGCCGGCTTCCTTGACCGCGCGGACGCCAATCGTTCCGTCCGATCCGGCGCCGCTCATGATGACGGCGAAGCCGTCGCCGAGGCGATCCGCGACCGAGCGGAAGAGATGGTCGATGGGCGAACGCTGCCCGCGCGGCTCGTCGAACGGCATGGCCGCGAGCTCGTGATCGATCATCTGGAGCGTGCGGCCGGGCGGGATGACGTAGACGTGGTTGGGCTCGAGCTTGGCCTTGTCCTGCACCTGCACGACCGACATCCCGGTCCGATTTTTCAGGACCGGTACAAGCTCGCTCGGCCGGTCCGGGTCGAGATGGACGACGACGATGAAGGCGGCGCCGGTCTCCTCGGGAATCGTGCCGAAGAATCTTTGCAGGGCCGCAACGCCGCCGGCGGACGCGCCGATGACCACGACGACCGGGCGGTCTGCGCGATCGGAATTGTTCGGTTCAGCGCCGCTCTTCTTGGCCATGCGATTCCCTATGGAGATTCTGCCGATGATAACGGCGGGCGCCGTATCCCACAATGTGGGGTACCCGCCGTTTGCTCCGCAACGTAATTGATAGTTCGTCGTTGTCGTCGGGCATCCCGGACGCGAACGGAGGATGGCCGTGAGCAATCGTGACATCGTGGCCATCGGCGCATCCGCCGGCGGCGTGGAGGCGCTGCTCTACCTGGCGGGCCAGTTCGAGCCGGATTTCCCCGCCATTGTCCTTGTAACCCAGCACCTCGCCCCGCAGTTTCCGTCCACGCTGGACGAAATCCTCAGCCGCGCCGGGCCGCTGCCGGCTCGGTTCGCGGTCGAAGGCGAGCGCGCCGTGCACGGGACGGTGTATCTGGCGCCGCCGGACCGGCACCTTTTGCTCGACCAGGGGCGGCTCTGGCTCGGCTCGGGTCCGCGCGAGAACAACAGCCGGCCGGCGATCGATCCGATGCTGCGCTCGGTCGCGTCCTGCTGCGGCTCGCGCGCTGTCGGCGTCGTGCTGACCGGTACGCTGGGCGACGGCGCGTCGGGGCTCTGGAGCGTCGGGCAATGCGGCGGGCTAACCGTGGTGCAGGACCCCGAGGACGCGAAATTTTCTCAAATGCCGCTGAACGCCATGCGGCAGGCCAAGCCGGCCCATGTCACCGCGCTGGCCGACATGCCGGGTCTTCTCGGCCGCCTCGTTCTCGAGCCGGCGGGCGAGCAAGTTCCGCCCCTGCCGGGCACGGCAACGGAGCTCATGATCGCGAAAGGACACAATATGCCGATGTCGGAGATGGACCGCATCGGGCGGCGATCGGTGTTCGCCTGCCCGGACTGCAATGGCGTCATGTGGGAAATCGCCGAGGGCGACCTCGTCCATTATCGCTGCCATGTCGGCCATGCCTATACGGCCGAGCTCATGAGCGTCGCCATGGACGAGAACGTGCGCCGCGCGCTGGCAACCGCGGTCCGGACGCTGGAAGAAAACGTCGCCCTCGCCCAGAAGCTGGAAGCGGGCACCGGCAATCAGTCGCAGCCGCGGAACGCCGCCACATGGTCCGGGCGGGCCAGCGAGTTCCGGCAGGAGCTGGACGTGCTTCAAAGTGCGATTCACCGCATGGACGAAATCACCGCCATGCGGGCGCAACGCAGCGACGCCGATTTCGTTGAGCCGCAGGATGACGAGCGGCTTCCCGCCGCCCGGCAAAGTCGATAAATTGAAAGCAGTGTAACGGGGTTGCCCCGATGCAAACCTATTATTTCAATCTCAAGGACGGCACGAAGGTGATCCCCGATCCGGAGGGCACCGAATGCGCCGACGACGAGGCCGCTCGGCAGCACGGCGCGATCGTCGCGCGCGAAGCGATGCGCAACAACGAGCCCGAGACGCGCAAGTGGCGCATCCAGATTTGTGACGCCGGCCGAAAGCCGCTGTTCGAAGTGCTGTTCGCGACCGTCGATGAATCGATGGATCATCTGCCGCACGAAATGCGCAAGTCCGTCGAAAAGCTGTCCTGGCAAATGGCGAGCCTGTGCGACGCCGTGTCCGATGTGCGCATGAGCATCCTCCAGGTGCGCACAACGCTGGCGCGCGCGGAGGGCCATCCCTATCTGGTCGCGCTCAACGGCTCGCGCCTGTGGGACGAGCGCTGAGCGCGGGGCGTTCGCCCGAGCCCCGAGCGTGTCCGTGAGCCGGTTTACGGGCGCACATTTTCGCGTGACGAAACGCAAGACCGCACCGCGCCAGACCCACTACCCCGTCAAACTCGATTGGTATACGGACGAGGGCGGACGTCGTCTGTCCATCGCAAGGGGTAGGAGCGATCATGCGGGTCGTCGCTGTTGAAGAGCATTTCGTCACGCCGGCCTTCGTCGAAGGGCCCGGCAAGGGCTTCCTCGACCGCTTCAAGAATTCCGGCCCGCGCGGCGCCGCGATCGCCGAACGCCTGTTCGAGATGGGCGACAAGCGCGTCGCAGAAATGGACGCGGCCGGCATCGACATGCAGGTGCTCTCGCTCAACTCGCCGGGCGTGGAGCAGATGGACGCGGCCGACGCGACCCCTTGCGCCCATGACGCCAACGACTTTCTCGCCGAAGCGATCAAGCGGCATCCGAAGCGCTTCGCCGGCTTCGCCGCGCTGGCGATCCAGGCGCCGGAAGACGCCGCGAAGGAGCTCGAGCGCTGCGTCACCAAGCTTGGCTTCAAGGGCACGAACATCAACGGCCACACGCGCGGCCGCTATCTCGACGATCCCTACTTCACGCCGATCCTCGCCTGCGCCGACGCGCTCGGCGTGCCGATCTACATGCATCCGACCATTCCGCACAAACCCATCGCCGACGCGCTCTACGGCGGGTTCTCGCCGGTCGTGTCGGGCGTGCTCGCGAGCTCCGGCTGGGGCTGGCACATCGAAACGGCGATCCACGTGCTGCGCCTGATCCTCGGCGGCGTGTTCGACAAATATCCGAAATTGCAGGTCGCGATCGGCCACATGGGCGAAGCGATCCCGTTCATGCTGCCGCGCATGAACCGCAACCTGTCGCCGCAGGTGACGAAGCTCCAGCGTCCGTTCGCCGACTATCTGCGGCAGAACGTGCACTACACGTTCGGCGGCTTCAATTTCGTCCCGACCTTCCTCAACCTGCTGCTCGAGGTCGGCGTCGACCGGATCATGTTCTCAGCCGACTATCCCTACGGGTCGATGGAGGAGGCGCGCAGCTTCCTGCAACATCTCCCCGTCAGCGAGCCGGACCGGGAACGCATCGCGCACGGCAATGCCGAGCGCCTGTTCAAGCTGTAGGATTCGGGACGCGCGCTACCAGTGATAATTGATGCCGGCGCGGAGGATGTCGTCTTTCGCCGGCGTCGACACCGGCGTATTGCTGGCCGCACCCATGAAGGTCGCGGTGCCGAGATCGAGGTGGAGCCATTCGAGCTTCGCGCTCCAGCTTTTCGACAGCGAGTATTCGACACCGGCGCCGGCGGCCCATCCGAGCCGCGTGGCCGTGTCGCTGCGGCCGGCCTG
>JBQCFB010000195.1:0-3622 GCA_051959715.1 Pseudolabrys sp. | reverse complement strand
TCCGCAAATCACGGCTCATAACGCCTACAAGATGCCTCTGGCGGTCGGAATCGAGCGGGTTATAGTCGAGTCGGCTCCCTGATTCGCTCCCAGCGTCAAGGTATCCGTAATCCCTGCGTCAAAAGCGGACCGCGCCCCGGCCTCCGGGGCAAGGAAGCCGTGCGCGTTCGGTGGCGTGCGTTTCCCCTGGCTCCAATCCGGCAAAGCGGAGACGTGATGTCCCTATCGAGCTATACTGACGATTCCCGACTCAATCCCCTGGACGTGGTCGAGCGGCTCGCGTCCGTCAACGATTGGTCGTTCGAGCGCTCGACAGAGGACGAGATCACGATCCTCGTCACCGGCCGCTGGACCGACTATCAGCTCTCCTACACCTGGATGAATGATATCGAGGCGCTGCATCTCGCCTGCGCATTCGATATGAAAGTTCCGGAGCGTCGCCGCGGCGACGTGCAGGCGCTGATCTCGATGATCAACGAGCGGCTTTGGGTCGGCCACTTCGACCTCTGGATCACCGAAGGCATCGTCATGTTCCGCCACGCGCTGATCCTGGCGGGCGGCACGGAGCCGTCGAACCAGCAGTGTCAGTCGCTGCTCGGCACCGCGCTCGACACCTGCGAGCGTTATTTCAGCGCCTTCCAGTTCGTGGTCTGGGCGGGCAAGACCCCCAAGGAGGCGCTCGAGGCTGCGATGTTCGAGACCTCGGGCGAGGCCTAGGAAAACGTCAGCGCGACGCCGGGCAGTGAGATCCCGGTCACCTCTGTCGTCCACGTTTCGTCCGGCGCGACCGGAAAGGCGCGCGTCAGTGTCCCGGTCGATACGATCTCGCCGGACTGTAGCGGCGGATTGACCGGGTCTTCGGCGAGCAGCGCGACGAGATGCTTCAGCGCCGCCACCGGGCTTCCCAACACATTGGCTCCGCTCCCGCGATCGATCGGTTCGCCGTCGCGATAGAGTGCGACCTCGAAAGTCGCAAGCTGTTCCAGCCAGTGCTCTGCATCGCCCGCCATCGCGCGGCGCTCGCCGACGAGCAAGGCGCCGTGCAGCGCATTCGCTGCCGTCGTGTCGGCAGCCGTGAACTTCCATCGCGGGAACACCGACTGCACGATCTCATAGCCGTGCGCGACCCAGGCGATGCAACGCGTCAGCGCCAGCTCATCCATGCCCGGTGACGGGGCGCGCGACAGGCCGAACATGATCTCCGGCTCGATACGCGGCTCGGCATAAGGCGCGAGCGGCAATTGCGGCGTATCGGCGAGTTCGCGCAGGCTGCGTGTCGTCACATAGCCCCAGTTCGGCGCGTAGACGTTGTACTCGGCCCAGATGTTGCGGTTGGTGAAGCCGATCTTGCGTCCGACCGAGGTTTCGCCCCGCTTGGCGCGCGCGCGCTCCTGCCAATGCGACACGCGATAGGCGTCGGTCAGCGACAATTCGACCCCGCGCGCCGAGAACGGCGCGATCGAGCGCGCCGCGTCGGTCGCCGCAAGGATTTCGCGGCCGATCGTGCCGATGTCGGTTACGCGCTGGTCCATGCCGCCTCCTGAGCGCGCATTGTGGAAAGGCGCGGGCGGCTTGGCAATGTCGCCGCCGGCACTATGATCGCGCGCATGAAAAAGCCCGCCAAAGCCGCCAAACTCGACCTCCCCGGCCCGCTTCTGCTTGTCGGCGCCGGCAAGATGGGCCAGGCCATGCTCGACGGCTGGCTCGCGCGCGGGCTCAACCCGCGCAAGGTCGTGGTCGTCGAGCCGCAGCCGGTGAAGACGATCAAGGCGCTGGCGAAGCGCGGCGCCAAGGTCAATCCGAAGACGCCGGGGCAAGCCGCGGCCATCGTCATCGCTGTCAAGCCGCAGACCGCGCCCGACGCTGTACCGCTGCTCGTGGACAGTGTGGGCAAAGGCACGCTCGTCCTCTCGATCATGGCCGGACGCACGCTGCGCTTCATCGAGGAAAGACTCCCGGCCGGCACCGCGATCGTGCGCGCCATGCCGAACACGCCGGCCGCCGTCGCGCGCGGCATCACCGTTGCCTGCGCCAATGCGCATGTCACGGCGAAGCAGCGCAAGCTGGCGACCAGCCTGCTCGCCGCCATCGGCAAGGTCGAATGGGTCGACGACGAAGGCCTGATCGACGCCGTCACCGCAGTGTCGGGCTCAGGCCCGGCCTATGTGTTCCTGCTGGCGGAAGCCATGACCAAGGCCGGAATCGCCGCCGGGCTGCCGCCCGACCTCGCCGGCCGGCTGGCTCGCGAGACCGTTGCCGGTTCCGGGGAGCTCCTGCACCGCTCCGATCTCGACGCGGCGACGCTGCGCCAGAACGTGACCTCGCCCGGCGGCACCACGGCCGCAGCGCTTGGTGTGCTGATGGGGCCGAGCGGCTTCGAGTCCTTGCTGACCGAGGCGATCGCCGCCGCGGCCCGGCGTTCCCGCGAGCTCGCCGGCTGACCGCCGCCTCTGGAACGCCTCATTGGGCACCCTAGATTTAAGGGATCAGCCGGAAGGAGACCGCTCATGGCCGACGCCCTGCCCCATTCCGAAGGCACATCGAACCGCGACAAAGCCATCCACGCATTCCTGGCGCTGCTCGCCGAACGGCGCTTCGAGGACATCGGGCTCGCCGAAGTCGCCGGCCGCGCCGGACTGAAGCTGTCGCAATTGCGCGCCGACTTCGGCGCGACGCTGGCGATCTACGCGGCCTATGTGAAGCAGATCGACGAGGCTGTTCTCGACGGAGCCGAGACCGAGACGGGCGAGGAGCCTCATCGCGACCGGTTGTTCGACGTGATGATGCGGCGCATCGAAGCCCTGACGCCGCATAAGGAGGCGGTGCGCTCCATCCTGTCATCGGCGCGGCGCAATCCGGGACTTGCGTTTGCGCTCAACGGCATCGCATTGCGCTCGCAGAAATGGATGCTCGAAGCCGCCGGCATCAGCGCCTCGGGTCCGCGCGGCATGCTGCGCGCGCAGGGCGCGGCGCTGCTGTTCGCCCGCGTCGTCGGCGTGTGGCTCGACGAGGACGAAGGCGTCGAGCGGACCATGGCGGCGCTCGACCGCGGACTGGCCAGCGCGGAGCGATGGGACGGCTTCCTCGGCGACCTCTGCGCCATCCCGTGCGCGTTGCGCAGGCGCCGCCGTCACCGCCGCCGCCCGCTCGACGAAGGTCCGGCCGAAGCGAGCGCGGCCTAAACCGGCACGCGCACGGTCGCGCGCAATCCGCCGAGCGGCGAATCGCCGAGTGTGATGTCGCCGCCGTGCGAACGCGCAATGTCGCGGGCGATGGCGAGCCCCAGCCCCGTGCCGCCTTCGTCCTGGTTGCGCGCGTCGTCGAGGCGCAGGAACGGCTTGAACACGTCCTCGCGCATCTCCGCCGGGATACCCGGACCGTCGTCGTCCACCGTCACGGTGAGGTAGCGATGGTCGCGATGCCCGGTGATCGCGATCGACGGCGCATAGCGCGCCGCGTTCGACACCAGGTTGGCGAGGCAGCGCTTGAACGCCGCCGGCCGCACCGTGACGTTCGGCGGGCCGTAGAAAACCACGGTCGCCTTGTGCCCGTGCCGCTCTGCGTCACTGCGCAGCTCCTCGAGAAACTCCGCCATGTCGGTCGACGCCGATGCCTCGCCGAG
>JBQCFB010000194.1:0-4577 GCA_051959715.1 Pseudolabrys sp. | reverse complement strand
CGCCCAGATACGTCGCGATCAGCCGCGGGTCGTTGATCAGCGACGACGCCTTGCCGGCGTGCACGATCTCGCCGGTCTCCATCACGTAGCCGAAGTCGGCGGTCTCCAGCGCGGCGCGGGCATTCTGCTCGATCAGCAGGATCGAGACGCCGAGCTCGCGCAGCGAGGCGATGATGCGGAAGATCTCGCGGGTGATGAGCGGCGCCAGGCCGAGGCTCGGCTCGTCGAGCATCAGAAGCTGCGGCTTCGCCATCAGCGCCCGGCCGAGTGCCAGCATTTGCCGCTCGCCGCCGGACAGCGTGCCGGCTTTCTGCGCGCGGCGCTCGGCAAGCCGCGGGAAGCGCGCGAATACGTCCGCCATCGACTGCTTGACTGCGGCCGCGCCGTCGCGGCGTGAATATCCTCCGAGCAGGAGGTTGTCTTCGACCGACATGCCGGCGAACAATTCGCGCCGTTCCGGCACGAGGCAGAAGCCCATCTCGACGCGGCTCTCGGTGTCCAGTCGCGTGACGTCGCGGCCGTCGAAGGAAACGCGGCCGCTGCACGGCAGCAGGCCGATCGCGGTGTTGAGCAGGCTCGTCTTGCCGGCGCCGTTAGCGCCGATCACGGTGACAATCTGCCCGCGCGCGACGTCGAGCGAAACGTCGCGCACGGCCTCGGCCTTGCCGTAGCAGACCCCGACCTTCTCGATCGACAGCAGCGCGGTCATGCCACGCCTCCGAGATAGGCTTCCTGCACGCGCGCGTCGGCGCGCACCGCCTCGGGCGTGCCCTCGGTCAGCTTGCAGCCGAACTCCATCACCACGATGCGGTCGACGAGGCCCATGACGAAATCCATGTCGTGCTCGACCAGCAGGATGGTGAGGCCCTCGGCGCGCAAGTTGCGCAGCAGCTCGGCGAGCTTCATCTTCTCCTGGCGGCGCAGGCCCGCGGCCGGCTCGTCGAGTACCAGCAGCACCGGGTCGGCGGCGAGCGCGCGGGCGATTTCGAGCAGCCGCTGATTGCCGAGCGGCAGATTGCCGGCGAGGTCGAACGGCCGCGCGCCGAGGCCGACGCGCTCGAGCTGGCGTATCGCTTCGCCGCGCGCATGCTCCTCCTCGGTGCGGTCGAGGCGCAGCGCACCGGCGAAGAAGCCCGCGCGCGTGCGCGCATAGGCGCCGAGCAAAACATTGTCGAGGAGCGACATCTTCGGTCGCAGCTTGACGTGCTGGAAGGTGCGAGCGATGCCGGCGCGTGCGATCGAGCAGGCGGACGCCGTGGTAATGTCTTTGCCGGCGAATTCGATGCGGCCTTCGCTGGCGCGCAGCGCGCCGGTGATGAGGTTGAACATGGTCGTCTTGCCGGCGCCATTCGGGCCGATCAGCGCCAGGATATCGCCAGCCGTCACGTTGAACGAAACCTTGTTGACCGCGATGAGGCCGCCGAAGTTGCGGCTCGCGGCGTCGACGCGCATCAACCCCTGGCCTTTTGCAGGCTGCGGGCGCCGTGGCAGCGCGTGTGTCGGCCGCGGCGTCTCGCGCCGCGTTTCGGGAAGCCATCGGGCGACGTAGGGCACGATGCCGTCGCGTGCGCGCTGGAGAAACACGATGAACAGCGCCGAGAACACGACGATCTCGAGCTGCCCCGACGAGCTCGGCGCGATCAGCGGCAATACGTCCTGGATCCAGTTCTTCAGCAGCGTGATCAGCGCCGCGCCGACCACGGCGCCGAGCAGATAGCCGGAGCCGCCGACCATCGCCATCATCAGGAAGATGATGCTCCAGGTGACGTCGAACGGGGTCGGTGAGACGAAGCGGCTCATATGCGCGTAGAGCCAGCCGGACAGAGCCGCGAGCAGCGCGGCGATGACGAAGGTGGCGAGCCGGACATGGAGCGCGTTGATGCCGAGCGATTCGACCAGTGCGTTGCCACCGCGCAGCGCGCGCATCGCCCGGCCGGAACGCGAGCCGAGCAAATTGCGCGCGCCGAGCAAAGCGACGAGCAGCGCGATCCAGATGAGATAGAAGATCTGGCCCGAGCCGACGAGCGGAATCGAGCCGAGCGACGCCGGCGGGATCGACGGAATGCCGTTATAGGCGCCGAGTCCGGCAATGTTGCCGAAGGTGTAGTAGAGCGCGAGGCCCCAGGCGATGGTGCTGAGCGAGAGGAAGTGGCCTTGCAGGCGCAGCGTCAGCAGGCCGACCGCGGCCGCGACCGCGCAGGTGACGACGATGGCGAGGATCAGGCCGAGCCAGGGCGAGTAGCCCATCAGAGCCGAGGCCCAGGCGGTGGCGTAAGCGGCGATACCCATGAACGACGCCTGGCCGAATGACACCATGCCGGCGACACCGGTGAGGAGCACGAGGCCGAGCGCGACGAACGAATAGACGCCGATGTAGTTCAGCAGCGTGATCGTGAACGGCGCCAGATAGAACGGCGCTGCCAGCAGGACGAGCACGGCGAGCGCCACGATCAGCAGGGTGGTGCGCGCGCTCATTCCTCGTCCTCCTCCTCGTGACCGACGAAGGACCAGGAGCGCCACAACAGCACCGGGATCAGGATCGAGAAGACGATGACCTCCTTGAACGGGCTGCTCTGGAACGCGGCGAAGCTTTCGAGGATGCCGACGAACACCGAGCCGATGGCGGTCACCGGGAAGCTGACCAGGCCGCCGATGATCGCGCCGACAAAGGCTTTCAGCCCGATGAGGAATCCGGAATCGTAGAAGATGGTGTTGACCGGCGCGATCAGCACGCCCGAGACCGCGGCGAGCAGCGAGCCAAGCAGGAAGGCGATGGTGCCGGATTGCTGCGGCCGGATGCCCATCAGCCGCGCGCCGGTGCGGTTCATCGCGGTGGCGTGCAGCGCCTTGCCGGTGAGTGTGTAGTTGAAGAACAGGAACAGCAGGAAGCTGAAGAAGGCGGCGGAGCCGACGATCAGCAGCGTCTCGCCCGAGACCGGCGTGCCGGCAATGTCGGTCGAGAAGTCGATCAGGCTCTGCGTGCGCACGCCTTCTGGGCCGAAGAACAGGAGACCCATGCCGACCAGCGCGAAGTGCAGGGCCACCGAGACGATCAGCAGCAGCAGCACCGAGGCATCGGCGATCGGCCGGAACACGATGCGGTCGAGCAGCGGCGCCAGCGGCAGGATGAGCAGGATCGTCAGCGGAATGCGCAAGGCGGCCGGCAGGAGCGTGCCGGACGTCGCCCACACGATCGCAGCGGGGACGAGCGGCAGCACGAGATAATAGAGAAGTGCGCGCGGGATTCGGGCGGTTTGGCCGGTGCGGAGCAGCGCCACGCATTCCATCAGCGCCGCGGCGACCGCCAGAACCGCCACCATCGAAGCCGTGCCGGGCAGGCGCTTGGCCTCGAGATCCGCCAAAGTCAGCGCGGTGAAGGCGGTGATGTCGCCGAATGGAACGAAGATGATGCGCGTAACGGCGAAGATGAGGACGAAGCCGAGCGCGATCAGGACATAGATGGCGCCGGTGGCGACGCCATCCATGGTCAGTATCGCGGCGATCTGAGCGTTCATGGTGCCTTCGTCAGATCGCCGCGAGGGTCAGCGTCGGGTCAGGGCTGGTACACCCACTTGCCGTCGGCGAGCTTGACCACGACGAGGCTGCGCTCATCGACTCCGTAATAGGACTTCGGCGTGAAGTTGTAGATGGCGTGGACGCCGGCGACATCCTTGTTGGAATAGATCGCCTGCATGAGCGCCTCGTGGAACTCGGGCGTGCCCGGCTTGGCGGTCTTCAGCGCGACCTTGGCTGCGTTGAGGAAGATCAGCCAGCCGTCGAAGGAATAGCCGGAGAACCCGTCATCGGCCTCCGAATTATTCACCTTCTTGAACACTTCGTGGAATTTGGTGCCGATCGCCTTGGAGAAGTGCGAGTCCGGCAGCTGCGAGGTGACGATCACCGGGCCGGCCGAGACCTGCACGCCGTCGGCAGCCTTGCCGCCAATGCGCACGAAATCGCGGTTCAGAAGCGCCGGCGTGCCGAAGAAGTTGCCCTTGAAGCCGAGCTTGCGCATTTCAAGGAGTGGCAGCGCAGCCTGTGTCGCCGAGCCGCCGTCGAGCAGTGCGTCGGGCTTGGTCGCCATGACCTTCAGCGCCTGCGCGGTCACCGAGGTGTCGGTGCGCGTATAGCGCTCGTTGCTGGTCAGCTTCGGGCCGCCGGCTGCTTCGGACGCCTTGGCGCCGTTATAGACGAGGTCGCCCCAGGAGTCGGTGAAGCCGATGAAGCCGACGGTCTTGACGCCTTCGCGCTTCATGCGGTCAGCGATCACCTTGACCATCAGGTTCGGCGTCTGCGGCACCGCGATGCCCCACGGATGACCTTGGTCCGGGATTTTCACGTTGACCGGCGAGACACCGATGAACGGCACCTTCAGTTCGTTGGCGACCGTCAGCATTGCGTTGGTGCCTGGTGCGCTCGACGTGCCGATCATGAGATCGACGTGGTTCTGCTGCACGAGCTTGCGCGCGTTCTGCGTCGCCGCCGACGGATCGGAGCCGTCGTCGAGCTTGACGAGGTTGATCTTGTGGCCGTCGACTTCTGCCTGATAGGCGTAAGCCGCGTTGATGCCCTTCTCG
>JBQCFB010000193.1:0-2035 GCA_051959715.1 Pseudolabrys sp. | reverse complement strand
ATGCAGTCCTTCAGCGGCGCCGACGGTACCTATTCGCTCACCGTGACCTTCAAGATCGGCGTCGACCTCAACATCGCGCAGGTGCTGGTGCAGAACCGGGTCTCGAGCGCCTTGTCGTCGCTGCCGCAGGCGGTGCAGTCGCAGGGCGTCATCGTGCAGAAGAATTCGACCGCGATCCTGCAGATCGTGACGCTGACCTCGCCGACCCGACAATATGACAGCCTCTATCTTGCCAACTACGCCACCATCAGCCTGAAAGACGAGCTCGCGCGGCTGCCGGGCGTCGGCAGCGTCAGCGTGTTCGGCGCCGGGGAGTACGCCATGCGCGTCTGGCTCGACCCGGAGAAGATGAAGGCGCGCGGCCTCGTCGTGCAGGACGTGACCAATGCGCTGTCGCAGCAGAACAACCAGGTGACCGCCGGCCAGATCGGCCAGCCGCCGGGCCCCGCCGACGTCGCCTTCCAGTACACGCTCAACGTCGCCGGCCGTCTCGACGATCCCGCTCAGTTCGCCGACGTGATCGTCAAGACCGGCGCGAACGGCGAGATCACGCGCGTGCGGGACATAGGCTCGGTCGCGCTCGGCGCGCAGACCTACGGCCAGGAGTTCAAGCTCGACGGCAAACAGGCCGCCGCCATCGCCGTATTCCTCGCGCCCGGCGCCAACGCGCTCAGCGTCGCGGCGGAAGTGAAGAAGAAGATGGCGGACCTGTCGAAGGCCTTCCCGCAGGGGCTGACCTATGACGTGCCGTTCGACACGACGATCTTCGTCAGCGCCTCGGTCAACGAGGTCTATCACACGCTGTTCGAGGCGGCGATCCTGGTGCTGATCGTCATCCTCGTCTTCCTCCAGGATTGGCGGGCCATGCTGGTGCCGGCGACGACGGTGCCGGGGACGATCATCGGCGCCTTCGCCGCGATGTACGGGCTCGGCTTCACCATCAACTTCGCGACGTTGTTCGCCATCGTGCTGGCGATCGGCATCGTCGTCGACGACGCCATCATCGTGGTCGAGGGCGCGGCGCACAACATCGACCACGGCATGAGCGGGCCGAAGGCCTCGATCGAGGCGATGCGCGTACTGCTCGGGCCGATCATCGGCATCACGCTGGTGCTGCTGGCGGTGTTCCTGCCGGCGGCGTTCCTGCCGGGTCTCACCGGGCAGATGTACGCGCAGTTCGCGCTGGTGATCGCGGCGACTGCGCTGATCTCGGCGATCAACGCCGTGACGCTGAAACCCACGCAATGCGCGCTGTGGCTGCGGCCGTCGGTGCCGATGGAGAAGCGCAACGTCTTCTACCGCGGCTTCAACGCCGTCTACCTGAAGCTCGAAGGTGTCTATGCGCGGCTGATGCACCGCCTTGTCGGCATCGCCGGCCTCATGGTGATCGTCGCGCTCGTCGGCATCGGCTTCACGCTCTACGAGTTCTCCCGCATCGCCACCGGCTTCATCCCGATCGAGGACCAGGGCTACATGCTGGCGACGGTGCAGTTGCCCGACGGCGCCTCGCTGCCGCGCACGCAGGCCGCGCTCGACAAAGTCGCGGCGGCGGCGAGCAAGACGCCGGGCGTCGACAAGGTCCTCACCATCGCCGGCATCTCGGCGCTCGACAACAATTCCTCGCTGGCGAACGCCGGCGTCGCCTACATCATCCTCAAGGACTGGGACGCGCGGGGCAAGAAGGAGGGGCTGTTGCCGATGCTCAACGGCCTCAATCGCGCGATGGCGCCGATCGAGGAGGCGACGGTGCGCGTGCTGCCGCCGCCGCCGATCCAGGGCATCGGCTTTGCCGCCGGCTTCACCATGCAACTCGAGCTGCGCGACAACTCGCTCGACTTCGGAAAACTCGCCACCGCCACCAACACGATCGTGGCCAATGCGTCGACCCAGTCGTCGATCCTGCTGGTGCTGTCGTCGTTCCGCTCCGGCACGCCGCAATACCAGGTCGACATCGATCGCGTGAAGGCGCAGGCGCTCGGCGTCTCGGTCGACCAGGTGTTCAACGCGCTCGCCGGCTATCTCGGCTCGTCTTACG
>JBQCFB010000192.1:0-9756 GCA_051959715.1 Pseudolabrys sp. | reverse complement strand
GGCCGCGGACCGATGCGCGTCGGCATCCCGGTCGCCGATCTCACCGCCGGCCTGTTCTGCGCCATGGGCATCCTCACCGCGCTGCTCGAGCGCGAAGTGTCGGGCGAAGGCCAGTGGGTCTCGACCTCGCTCCTGCAGGCGCAGATCTTCATGCTCGACTTCCAGGCCGCGCGCTGGCTGCAAATGCAGGAGGTCGCCAAGCAGGCCGGCAACGACCATCCGACCTCGATTCCGACCGGCGTTTTCAAGACCAAGGACGGCCACATCAACATCGCCGCCGCCGGCCAGGTGATCTGGGAGCGAACCTGCCAGGCGCTCGAGGCGCCGGAGATGCTTGCGCGCGAGGACTTCAAGAATGGCGCGCTGCGCTCGAAGAACCGCGTCGCGGTCAACGAGGCGATCAACAAGATCACGGTGAACAAGACCAGCGCCGAGTGGATCGACATCTTCAACAAGACCGGCGTGCCGTGCGGGCCGATCTATTCGATCGACCAGACCTTCGCCGATCCGCAGGTCAAGCACCTCGGCGCGGCGATCGCGGGCCACAAGGCGGACGGCAGCGAGCAGCTCTTCGTCGCCCAGCCGTTCCGGCTGTCGCGCACGCAGACGAAGATCGCCGCGGTGCCGCCGAAGCAGGGCCAGCACACCGACGAGGTGCTGAAGGAATTCGGCTTCTCCGACGGCGAGATCGCCGATCTGCACAAGTCGCAGGCGGTGTAAGCGATCCGTCACCCTGAGGTGCGCGTGCTGGCGCGCCTCGAAGGGTGGCGGCCAACAATTCAAGCGCCGCATCCTTCGAGGCGCACCTTCGGTGCGCACCTCAGGATGACGGCGTAGCAAACGGAGCGACGCATGCCACTCACCGACAAGATGCTGGCCCGCAAGGAGGGCAGCGTCGGCTATCTCACCTTCAACAATCCGGAGCGGCACAACGCCGTGTCGCTCGACATGTGGGAGGCGGGCGAGCACTACCTGAAGGACTTCAAGGACGACAAATCGGTGCGCGTCGTCGTCGTCACCGGCGCCGGCGGCAAGGCTTTCGTGTCCGGCGCCGACATCTCGCGCTTCGAGAAGGAGCGCTCCACCAAGGAGGCGATCGACCGTTACAACGTCGTCGTCGACCGCGCCTACACCGCCTTCTCCGAGTTCCCGAAGCCGACCATCGCCATGATCCGCGGTTACTGCATCGGCGGCGGCGTCGGCCTCGCGCTGTGCTGCGACATGCGCATCTGCACCGAGAATTCGAAGTTCGGCGTGCCGGCGGCCAAGCTCGGCCTCGGCTACGGCTACAGGGGCATCAAGAAGCTGGTCGACATTGTCGGCCCGTCCTACGCCAAGGAGATCTTCTACACGGCGCGGCAATTCACCGCCGCCGAGGCGCAGGGCATGGGTCTCGTCAACCGCGTCGTGCCGGACGGCGAACTCGAGGCTTACGTGCAGAACTATGCCGACACGGTCAGCGGCAATGCGCCGCTGACCGTCGATTCGGTGAAGTACATCGTCGGTCAGGTGCTGGTCGATGAATCCAAGCGCGATCTGCAGAAATGCGCCGACCTTGTCAGCGCCTGCTTTGCCAGCCGCGATTACACGGAAGGCCGCACCGCCTTCATGGAAAAACGCAAGCCGAAGTTCACCGGATCATGATAGGCTGACGCCAGCGCGCCGGAAGAGCGCGCGGCCTGTTTTCATAAGATAAAAACACGAGCAAGCCGAGCCAATCGGCGCCGGGTGGGGAGGATAGAGGGTGGCTTCGGTCGAATTGCGTTCGCTGACCAAGCGCTATGGCGACGCGGCTGTGGTCGACGACGTCTCCTTGACGATTTCGCACGGCAACCTTGTCTGCCTGCTCGGACCCTCCGGTTGCGGCAAGACGACGACGCTGCGGCTGATCGCCGGCTTCGTCGAGCCGAGCGCGGGCGAAATTCGCGTCGGCGACCGCGTCCTGTCCTCGCCGTCGCAGACGCAGCCGCCCGAGCGGCGCAACATGTCGATGATCTTCCAGAGCTACGCGCTCTGGCCGCACATGACGGTGGCCGAGAACATCATCTACGGGCTGAAGCTGCGCAAGCTCGACCGCGCGACGATCGGCAAGAAGCTCGACGCGATCCTCGCCACCACCAAGCTCGCACCATTGGCGCAACGCTATCCCGGCGAACTCTCCGGCGGCCAGCAGCAGCGCGTGGCGCTGGCCCGCGCGCTCATCGTCGAGCCGGAGACGCTGCTGCTCGACGAGCCGCTGTCGAACCTCGACGCGAATCTGCGCGAGGAAATGCGCTTCGAGATCCGCCGGCTGCACGACGAATATCGCTACACGACGGTGTACGTCACGCACGACCAGTCCGAGGCCATGACCACGGCCGACGTCATCGCGGTGATGAACGGCGGCAGGATCGAGCAGGCCGGATCGCCGGAGGACATCTACGACCGGCCGCAGTCCGAATTCGTCGCCCGCTTCATTGGCGGCAGCAACGTCATCCGCGCCAGGGGGCTGGATGCGACGCATGCCGACTTTGCCGGCGTCGCGCTGTCATGCGTCGGCGAGACGATCGCCGCCGGCGCCGACGTCGCCGTTTCGATCCGTCCGCATGACGTCGGCCTGTCCGCCGGCCAGCCGCAGGGCGGCGTCAATGTCGTCCCGGCCGTCGTCACGCGGCAGGTCTTCCTCGGCGGCACGCGCGATTACGTCGTCGAGACGAAGGACGGCGCGCAACTGCGCGCGCTCACTTCCGCGTCGGAGAACATCCCGACCGGCACCAATGTCTGGCTCACTCTGCCGCCCGACCGCTGCCGCGCGCTGCGCCGGTAGCCAATAACAAGAAGCGTCAACACGGAAACCAGGAGGATACGCGATGAAAGAGTTCAAGGTCTCACGCCGCGACCTGCTGATCGGCACCAGCGCACTCGCCGCCGGCAGCATGGTCTCGTCGCAGGTGCTTTCCGCCGCGCCGCCGGCGAGCGCGGTGACGCCGCAGCTCGTCGAGGCGGCGAAGAAGGAGGGCAAGGTCGTCTGGTACACCTCGGTCGACCTGCCGCTCGCCGAGAAGATCGGGAAGGCGTTCGAGGCGAAATATCCCGGCGTCGCCGTGCGCGTCGAGCGCTCGGGCGCCGAGCGCGTGTTCCAGCGCATCGGCCAGGAATACGGCTCGAACATCCACGCCGTCGACGTCGCCAACTCGTCCGACGCCGCGCACTTCATCGTGTGGAAGAACAAGGGCATGCTCGAGCCGTTCGTGCCCGAGGACGTCGCCAAGTTCTATCCGGCCGAGCACAAGGATCCCGACGGCCAGTTCGCCAGCTTCCGCGTCTGGCTCTGCATCATCGCCTACAACACGAATCTGGTGAAGAAGGACGAGGCGCCGAAGAGCTATGCCGACCTGCTCGACCCGAAATGGAAGGGCAAGATCGTCAAGGCGCATCCGGGCTACAGCGGCACGATCATGACCGCGACCTACCAGATGCAGCGCGATCTCGGCTGGAGCTATTTCGAGAAGCTCGCCAAGCAGGGCATCATGCAGGTGCAGTCGTCGGCCGATCCGCCGAAGCGGCTGGCGCTCGGCGAGCGGGCCGTGATGGCCGACGGCAACGAGTACAACATCTTCCAGATCATGGAGAAGAACGGCCCCGTTGCGCCGGTCTACGCCACCGAGGGCTCGCCGCTGATCGTCGGCCCGACCGGCATGTTCAAAGGCTGCCCCAATCCGAACGCGGCCAAGCTGTTCACGGCCTACAGCTTCTCGCCGGAGTGCCAGCAGCTCATCATCGACGTCGGCGGCCTGCGCTCGATGCATCCGCAGACCAAGGAGCATCCCGGCCGGACGCCGTTCAAGGACATCAAGGTGATGAAGGACGATCCCGCCGCCGTCGAGAAGATGAGCGACGAGATCAAGCAGCATTACGTCAAGCTGTTCCACGTCTAGGCGAATACGGACGCGAAAAGGGGAGGCGGACATGAGAAAAACGAAACTGAATCGGCGCGATGTCCTGAAGGGCGGCACCGCGCTGACGATCGGCGCCATGTTCGCCTCGCCCGTCCGTGCGGCGCCGCCGGCGGCCGAAGCCGTCACGCCGGCGCTGATCGAGGCGGCGAAGAAGGAGGGCGCGGTGACGTTCTACACCGCGATGGACCTCGCCTTCGCCGAGCGGCTCGGCCGCGTGTTCGAGGAGAAATTCGCCGGCATCAAGGTGCGCGTCGAGCGCTCCGGCGCCGAGCGCGTCTTCCAGCGCATCGGCCAGGAATACCAGAGCAACATCCACGCGGTCGACGTCGTCAACACCGCCGACCAGTCGCACGTCATCTTCTGGAAGGCGCAGGGCTGGCTCCAGCCCTACCTGCCCGAGGAGGTCGCGAAGCACTACGACAAGAAATATTACGACGCGGACGCGCTCGCGATCGTGACGCGCGTGCTGGTGTCGCCGTTCGGCATCAACACGACCATGGTCAAGATGGAGGACGCGCCGAAGAGCTTCGCCGACCTGCTCGATCCGAAATGGAAGGGCAAGATGGTCAAGGCGCATCCCGCCTACAGCGGCACCATCATGAACTCGACCTTCGAGACGGCGCGCGAGCTTGGCTGGGACTATTTCGAGAAACTCGCGAAGCAGAGCGTGATGCAGGTGCAATCGGCGACCGATACGCCCAAGCGCATCGCGCTCGGTGAGCGCGCCGTCATGATCGACGGCGCCGGCTATCTGGTCATCCGCGACAAGGAAGCCGGCAAGCCGGTCGACGTCATCTACCCGTCGGAAGGTACGCCGGTCGCAACCAGCCCGAGCGTGCTGATGAAGGCCGCGCCGCATCCGAGCGCGGGCCGGCTGTTCCAAAGCTGGATGCACGGCCGCGAGGGCCAGCAGCTCCTGATCGACTATGCCCGGCAGTACTCGCCGCACCAGCAGGCGGTCGAGAAGCCGGGCGTGCGCAAGCTCTCCGACATCAAGCTGTGGCGGGAGGATCCCGAAGCGGTCGCGAAATCGGCCGACGAGATCAAGCGCCGCTATTCGCAGTACTTCAAAGTGTGAACGGCGATGCGCTGCGCACGGAAGAACCCATGACCGCCGCCGCGCCGGCCACCAGCGCACCGCGCCGCTTCGGCTTCGACCTGACGAAGCCGGTGCTCTACCTCTTCGCCGCGGTGCTGTGCGTGCTGATCGTGCTGCCGCTGTCATGGCTGTTCGTCTACAGTCTGACCGATCAGAAGGGCGCGCTCACGCTCGCCAACTTCTACCGGCTGTTCACCGAATCCTCGTTCTACGATCCGCTCGCCACCACCTTCATCATCTCGGTGTCGTCGGCCGTGATCTGCTGTGCGGTCGCCGCGCCGATGGCCTGGCTGGTGGCGCGCACCGATCTGCCCTTCGCCGGCACGATCCGCGCGCTGGTGACGGCCTCGTTCGTCACGCCGCCGTTCCTCGGTGCCATCGCCTGGGAATTGCTGGCGGCGCCGAACAGCGGCCTGCTCAACAAGCTGTTCCGCGACGTGACCGGCGCAGATCAGGACGTGCACCTGTTCAACATCTACACGGTCGAAGGCATCATCTTCGTCATCTCCTGCTACACGTTTCCCTACGTCTTCACGCTGGTCGCGAACTCGCTCGACCGCACGCCGGGCGAACTGGAAGATGCATCCTCGATCCTCGGCGGTGGCCGCTGGTACACGGCGCGGCGCGTCACGATCCCGCTGGTGCTGCCGGCGCTGCTCGCGGGCGGACTGGTCGCGTTCCTTCAGGCGATGACGCTGTTCGGTTCGCCGGCGATCCTGGCGCTGCCGGCCGGCTTCCACACCATGACGACCAAGATCTGGAGCCTGTTCCAGTTTCCGCCGAAGCCGGAACTGGCGGCGGCCGCCTCGCTGCCGCTGCTCGTGCTCACGGTGCTGCTGCTGCGCGCCGAGCACATGATCCTCGGCCGGCGCGGCTATTCCGTCGTCGGCGGCAAATACGGTGCGCCGCGCCTCATTCCGCTGCACGGCCTGCGCTGGCCGGCATTCGCTCTATGCATCCTGATGCTGATGATGCCGGTCTTCCTGCCGTATTTCGCGCTGCTCAACGCCGCCTTCTCGCCGGTCGCGACCACCTTCGTCACGTTCAACAACGCGACCTGGCAGAACGTGCATTTCGTGCTGTACGAGCTCTCGGCCATGACGCTGGCGCTCAAGAACACGATCATCCTCGGGACCGCGGCGGCGACCGCCGGCACCGCGATCGCGCTCGTCATCGCCTATGTGACCGCGCGGCAGGCGGTTGCGGGCTGGCGCGTGCTCGGCTTCCTCGCCACCGCGCCCATCGCCATTCCCGGCATCGTGCTCGGCGTCGGCCTGTTCCTGTCCTACACGCGGCCGCCCTTCGTACTCTACGGCACGCTGTGGATCCTGCTGATCGCCTTCGTCACCATCGCGCTGCCTTCGGCCTATCAGCAGCTCCAGGCGGCGTTCCGCACCATCCACCCGGAGCTCGAGGATGCGAGCCGCATCCTCGGCGCGACGCGGCTGCGCGCGCTGTGGCAGATCACCGCGCCGCTCCTGCGCACCGGCGTGGTCGCCACCTGGTGCTTCATCTTCGTCGGCGTCATGCGCGAGCTGTCGGCGGCGATCATCCTCTTCACATCCGAGACCAAAGTGATATCGGTGCTGATCTACGATCTCAACGAGAGCGGCGACCTCGGCGCCATCTCAGTGATCGGCCTCGGAATGCTCATCATCACCTTTGCGGTCGTCATCGCCGTCAACAAGATCCCCGGTTTCGGCACGGTCCGCTTCAGAACATAAGCCCCATGGACGCCAAGCTCCCCGCGATCTCCCTTGCCGAACATCTGGCCCGGCGCATTGCGCGCCTCTCCGCCGCGACGCTGCCCGCCGGTGTCCGCGCCAAGTGCGAGGACCTGCTGATCGACGTGGTCGGTCTCTGCCTCACGGCGCGCAACGAGGACTACGTTGCCGCGACGCTCGCCGGCCTCGACGATGACGGCCCGTGCACGGCGATCGGGCATGCGCGCACGCTCACCTCCGCCGGTGCGGCGCTGGTTAACGGGACGGCCTGTCACGGCGAGGACTTCGTCGACACGTTCGAGGGCGGACCGGTGCACGCCGGCGCGGTGATCGTGCCGGCCGTGCTCGCCGCCTGCGAGCGGCACGGCCGCGGCGGCGCCGACGCGCTCCTCGGCATCGCCGTCGGCAGCGAGGTCATGTGCCGCCTCTCGACCGTGGTGCCGAAGGCCGTGCACAAGGCCGGCTTCCATCCGACCGCGATCTTCGGCGCCATGGGCGCGGCCGCCGGCGTCGCGGCGTCGCTCGGGCTCAACGGGAAGCAGATCGTCGATGCGCTCGGCATCGCCGGATCGATGGCGTCCGGCATCATCGAATATCTCGCAGAGGGCACCTGGACGAAGCGCATGCATCCCGGTTGGGCGGCGCAGTCGGGCCTGCGCGCCGCGCTGTTCGCGCGTGCGGGCTTCCTCGGGCCGCGCACGGTGTTCGAAGGCGTGCACGGGCTCTTCCACGGCTTCGCGCACACGACGACCGGCGACTATGACGCGCTGATCGGCGATTTCGCCGAGAACTGGGTGATCGAGACGCTCGCCTTCAAGCCCTATCCGTGCGGGACCATGGCGCATCCCTACATCGACTGCGCGCGCCGGCTTGCCGCGAAGGGCATCAAGGCGGCGGACATCAAGGAGATGGTCTGCGAGGTCGGCGAAGGCACGGTGCACCGCCTGTGGGAGCCGCTCGCCGCCAAGCAGCGGCCGCCGAACGGCTACGCGGCGAAATTCGCGACGCCGTTCATCCTCGCCACCGGCTTCGTGAAGGGAAACGTCGGGCTCGGCGATTTCACGGCGGACGCAGTGAAAAATTCGGACGTGCTCGCGCTCGCTGCCAAGGTCCGGTACGAGATCGATCCGAACAATCCCTATCCGAAGGCCTTCACCGGCCACATCCGCGCCACGCTCAACGACGGTACGATCGTCGAGGAGCGGCAGCCGCATTTCCGTGGCGGCGCGCAGGAGCCGCTGACGCGCGCCGACATCGAAGAGAAATTCATGCTCAACGCCCGTCACGGCGGTTGGGATGCCGCGCGCGCTGCAGGCGTGCTGAAGCAGCTCGCAAAATTCTATCAGGGGCCGATCGATCTACGATCGTTGCAGGGATAATCCATGAGCGAACAGGAACTCGCCGGCAAGGTTGCCATCGTCACCGGTGCCGGGCGCAACATCGGCCGCGCCATCGCGCTGAAGCTGGCGCGGTCCGGCGCCGCGGTCGTCGTCAATGCGCGCTCGAATGCCCCCGAGGTGGACGCGGTGGTGAAGGAGAGCGAGGCCGCGCGCGGCAAGGCGGCCGGCGTGATCGGCGACGTTGCCGATCCGAAAACCGGAGAGGCGCTGGCCGCGGCGGCGCTGAAGGCGTTCGGCCGCCTCGACATCCTCGTCAACAATGCGGCGCTCCGGCGCGAGAAGGCGATCACCGACATGACCCACGCCGACTGGCGCGAGGTGATGGACGTGACGCTCGACTCAGCCTTCCACTGCGTCAAGGCCTGCCTGCCGGCGTTGCGCAAGCAGGGCGGGGCCATCGTCAATATCGGCGGCATGAGCGCGCATCTCGGGTCGCGCAACCGCGCGCATGTGATGGCCGCGAAGGCCGCGCTGGTCGGCTTCACCCGCGGCCTTGCCCACGACCTCGCCGACGACCGCATCTCGGTCAACTGCGCTGTGCCGGGCGCCATCGACACGTCGCGCGCCGCGGGCGTGCGGCCGGCGCACCACCTCACCCACGGCACCATCACCGGCGAGCGGGGCTCGTCAGAGGACGTCGCGGCGCTGGTGCACTTCCTCTGCACCCCGGCCGCCCGTTACATCACCGGGCAGGCCATCCACGCCAATGGCGGGGCATATCTGGGCTCCTGAGGGCGAGGGTGGCCGTGCACCCGTGGAAGTGCTAATCCAGCGGCCGAATTTCGCCCGCCCAGAATGGAGTGCTGCATGTACACCGACCTTGCTCTCTACATCGACGGAAAATGGCTCACCGGCGAAGGCCGCAAGGGCGAGGACGTCATCAACCCGGCGACGGGCAAGGTGCTGGCCCACTTGCCGCATGCCAGCAAGGCCGACCTCGATCACGCGCTTGCCGCCGCCGACAAGGCCTTCCCGGCGTGGAAGGCGACCTCCGCCTATGACCGCTCCAAGATGATGCGCAAGGCCGCCGACCTGCTGCGCGAGCGTGCCGACCACGTCGCCCGCGTGCAGACGCAGGAGCAGGGCAAGCCGTTTCCGGAGTCGCGCATCGAGGTCCTGAGCTCGGCCGACATCATCGACTGGTATGCCGAGGAAGGCCGCCGCGCCTATGGCCGCATCGTGCCGGGCCGCCAGAAGGGCGTCCGCCAGATCGTGCTCCAGGAGCCGGTCGGCGTCGTCGCCGCCTTCACGCCGTGGAATTTCCCGACGCTGACCCCCGTGCGCAAGATCGCCGGCGCGCTGGCGGCCGGCTGCACGCTCATCATCAAGGCCTCGGAAGAGACCCCCGGCGGCTGCGTCGAGCTCGTGAAGTGCTTCGCCGATGCCGGCGTGCCGGCGGGCGTGCTCAACCTCGTCTTCGGCGTCCCGTCCGAAGTGTCCGAGCATCTCATCCCGTCGCCGATCGTGAAGAAGATCTCTTTCACCGGCTCGATCCCCGTCGGCAAGCATCTCGCCGCGCTTGCGGCGAAGGGGATGAAGAAGGCGACGATGGAGCTCGGCGGCCATTCGCCGGTCGTCGTCTTCGCCGACGCCGA
>JBQCFB010000191.1:0-4409 GCA_051959715.1 Pseudolabrys sp. | reverse complement strand
CGCGGACTCGTCGCCGAGCCCGCGCTTGATAATCGTCATGGAGTCGATGCGCTTCAGGCGACCGGCGGTGTCGTTGCCGGACGGACCGCGGTTTGCGCCTCGTCGTGCGCATGCACGTGCGGCTTCACGGTCGCGGGCAATTGCAGCACATTGGCACGCTGGCCGGCGCGCAACTTGGTCACGAGCACGATTTTCCCGTTCGGGAATTCGAGCGCGTCGTGATGCGTGTCGGGGCGGTCCAGGTTGACCTGGCGAAAGCGCGCGACGCGCTGTCCGGTTTTGCCGAAACCGAATCTCGGCAGGATCCGGCGGAAGATATGATCGACCTCGACGTCCTCGTCGAACGCAAGCTCGGTGCCGGGCATCAGACACACCGCCACTTTCGGTTCGCCCACTTCGGTGAAGCCGCGCGTGAACGAGTTGATGAAATTCGTCGACACGAGCTTGTCGCCGATCTTCGCAGGACGGTTTGCGACTCCGTGCAGGCTATAATCGCACATCGAGCTTTCTCCATTGTCTGCGCCGCGAACAGCCGAAAGCGGTTGTCCTTATCGAGCAACGAACTCACCCGTTTTTGGTGGCGGCTCTAAGGTCGCAAGACGCGTTTTTCCGGCTCTTCGGCGAAAATATATTTGTGCGCCGGCACGGAACGACTTGCCTGCCTTGTTCGTCGTCTCTGTTGGTGCCGTGCGCGGCCGGCTCGCGGATCAGTCGTCTTCGGCAACCCAGCGCGGAAAGGCCAGCAGCGTCCCGATCAGGGCAAGCCCTGCGCCGAGCAGGACGTCCTGGAGCCGCTCCGTCATCAGCCCGCGCAGGATGCGCGGGTCCGACGTCGCCAGATGATAGGCAAGCAGGATCACGACTGCGATCAGCGCGGTGTGCAGCCAGTAGCGATGCTGCAAATGGTGTGGAATGAACGGCGCCAAAACCAGCGCCGCCAGCGCAATCACCCAGGGATCCTGCAACAGGCTGGTCAAAGCGAAAGCGGCGACGACACCGGCAACGGTTCCGGCGATGCGGTGAACGATGCGCACATAACTCAGCCGCGCGTCGGATTGCATCACCACCAGCGTGGTGACCGTCACCCAGAGCGCGCGCTCCGGGTCGATGCGCACGCCGAGCCACAGGCTGGCGGTCGCAGCCGCTGCATAAGCGAGCGCAAAGCGAGTCCAGCCGCCGAGCGGAGCGCCGCCCCCGCCGCCGCGCTGCTGCTGCAACGGCCCGGCGATCAGATGGTCGGCGAGACGGGCGACGACGACAATCAGCAGCGCCAGCATCGGATACCAGAGCAGCGCGACCGTAAATTGCGGCCCGCCGCTGGTGACGACCAGCGCCATGGCGCAATGCCGAGTCGCCATGGCCGGCCCCTTGCCGAAACGCAGGGCCTGTCCGGCGCCGAAGGTCAGCGCCACGAACAGGACCCAGACCGGCCAGGGAAAGCCGTGCAGAAAGACGCCGGCAAGGCCACCGAGGCCGATTGCGACGGCGTTTATCGCCAGAATGGCGAAGCGCCGCGAGAGCGCGCCCTCGTCGTCGGCAAAAGACATGATGAGCCCAGTCACGGCGCCGAGGAGGCCACCGGCCGGTGATGCGGCCGCGACCCCGGCGCAGAGCGGTCCGCCAATGGCCACGAGAAACAGCAGCGATCGCCTCAGCGCGGCGGTGTCGAAGGTCGGCCAGATCGGACTATCGGAGCGGGTCACGGTTCCCAACGCCGTGACAATGGAACCGGTTGCGCGCCGGCCTCAGGCGAGCTTGCGGCCATAGACCTGGTCGGCCCGCTTTTCGAACGCTGCCGCCATGCGGCGGAAGACGGTATCGAACACCGCTCCCGCCAGCATGGCGAAGGTGCGGCTCCTGAATTCATAGTCGATGAAGAATTCGACATCCGAGGAGGTCTCGCTCGTCTGACGGAAGGTCCAGCGGTTCTGCATCCGGCTGAACGGACCGTCGAGATATTCGACCAGGATCGTCAGCCTGGCGCGGTCGAGCGTGACCCGGCTGGTGAAGCTCTGATGGATGAGCTTGTAAGCGACCGTCATGACGGCGACGATGACGCAGACGCCCTCGTCTTTGTCGGTGCGGCTCTTCACACGCATGCCGGCGCAGAGAGGCACGAACTCCGGATACCGCTCGATGTCGGCGACGAGATCGAACATGTCGCCGGCGGCGTGACGAACGCGGCGGCGCGTCGAGAATTGCGGCATTACGCCTTCGCCGCGCGCGTGGCCTTCAGGCGCGCGAAGTCCTCGCCGGCGTGGTGCGACGAGCGGGTCAGCGGCGAGGCCGACACCATCAGGAAGCCCTTGGTGTAGGCGATGGTCTCCAGCGATTTAAACTCGTCCGGCGGTACGAAGCGTTCGACCGCGGCATGCTTCTTGGTCGGCTGGAGATACTGACCGATGGTGAGGAAGTCGACGCCGGCCGAGCGCAGATCGTCCATCACCTGCAAGATCTCGTTCCGCTCCTCACCGAGGCCCACCATGATGCCGGACTTGGTGAACATCTGCGGATCGAGCTCCTTCACCTGCTGCAACAGCCGCAGCGAATGGAAGTAGCGCGCGCCGGGCCGCACCGTCAGATAGAGCGACGGCACCGTCTCGAGATTGTGGTTGAAGACGTCGGGCTTCGCCGCAACGACGGTCTCGACAGCGCCGTCCTTGCGCAGGAAGTCGGGCGTCAGCACCTCGATGGTCGTGCCGGGCGCGTGTGTGCGGATGGCGCGGATGGTCTGCGCGAAGTGCTCGGCGCCGCCGTCGGCGAGATCGTCGCGGTCGACCGAAGTGACGACGATGTGCGCAAGGCCGAGCTTCGCCGTCGCTTGTCCGACATGGTCGGGCTCGGTCGCGTCGAGCGCGTTCGGCAGGCCCGTCTTCACGTTGCAGAAGGCGCAGGCGCGCGTGCACGTGTCGCCCATGATCATGAAGGTGGCGTGCTTCTTGTCCCAGCACTCGCCGATGTTGGGGCAGCCCGCCTCCTCGCACACGGTGTGCAGGTTGTTCGCGCGCATCAGCGCCTGCGTCTCGGCATATCCCTTCGACACCGGCGCCTTGACGCGGATCCAGTCAGGCTTTTTCGGCTGCTCGGCGGAATCCGGCTTGTGCGCCTTTTCGGGGTGGCGCGGGCGCGGATTGTTGACGAGGTCGATGACGACGGCCATGCCCCTACTTACGGCTGCCGGACCCTGCTCGCAAGGTCGCTACCGGCCGCGAATCGCCCGCCAGATGAACAGGAAGATGATCGCGCCGATGGTGGCGCTGATGATATTGCCGATGAAATCCGGCCTGATGAGGATGCCGAGCCGCGGCAGGATCGCACCCGCCACGATGGCGCCGATCAAGCCCACGGCGAGATTGCCGAACAGGCCGCCGCGTCCGCCAAGAATGATGTGCGCCAGCCAGCCGGCGATCAGGCCGACGACGATCCACGCAATGATACCCATGTCCCCCTCCCTCTGATCAGCCTGCCTTCGGCGGCAGGCGGTTGCCCGGCGTCGAATTGGAGATCGACACTTCCTCCTCGCTCATGTCGGCGCCGATGTCGCCGAACAACGGCGTCGACAGATAGCGCTCGCCGGTGTCCGGCAGCATGCACAGGATAGTCGCGCCGGCGCCCGCCTCTTCCGCCACCTTCAGCGCGCCGGCGAAGGTCGCGCCGGACGTGATGCCGACGAAGATGCCTTCCTTCTGCGCCAGCGCCTTGGCGCACTTCATGGCGTCCGGGCCGGCGATGGTGAGCACACGGTCGATCGCCTTGGTGTCGACCGCCTCGCCGGTGATCCGCGGGATGAAGTCCGGCGACCAGCCCTGCATCGGATGCGGCTTGAACGCCGGATGCGGTTTCGCCGGCGTGCCGTCCTGGTTGCGCAGTTGCGCTTCGCCCGAAGAGAGCATCGGCGCGTCGGCCGGCTCGCAGACGACGATCTTTGTGCTGGGCATCTCCTTGCGCAGCACGCGCGCGACGCCGGTCAAGGTGCCGCCTGTGCCGAAGCCCGTCACCCAGTAGTCGAGCTTGCCGCCCTTGAAATCCTCGACAATCTCGCGGCCGGTCGTGCGCTCGTGCATGTCCGGGTTGGCTTCGTTCTCGAACTGGCGCGTCATGAACCAGCCGTTCGCCTTGGCGAGCTCTTGCGCCTTATTGACCATGCCGAATGCACGCTCGGCCGCCGGCGTCAGGATCACCTTGGCCCCGAGGAAGCGCATCAGCTTGCGCCGCTCGACCGAGAAGCTTTCGGCCATCGTCACGACGAGCGGATAACCCTTCGCCGCGCACACCATGGCGAGTCCGATGCCGGTGTTGCCGGACGTCGCCTCGATCACGGTCTGCCCGGGCTTGAGCTCGCCGGACTTCTCCGCCGCTTCGATCACGCCGAGCGCGAGACGGTCCTTGACCGAGCCGAGCGGATTGAA
>JBQCFB010000190.1:0-4580 GCA_051959715.1 Pseudolabrys sp. | reverse complement strand
GATGGTGCCCAGGAGAGGACTCGAACCTCCACGGTGTTACCCGCTAGTACCTGAAACTAGTGCGTCTACCAATTCCGCCACCTGGGCACAGGCGGCTCTAGGTATTGGGCCTAAACCCCCTTGTCAATTGAGGCCTTTGCGGCGGCCCTGCGGCCTGTACAGCGCGGGTGCGATCGGGTATTTGCCGCGATGGCCGGGCCTCTTCGCCGGTTCCCCTCTGTTACCGAAGCGAGAGCGGCATGCCCGCACGCAGTCCCTACGACACCCTCGTCACCGTCTATGGCGGCTCCGGCTTCCTCGGACGCCATCTCGTGCGGGCGCTGGCGCGACGCCATTACCGCATCCGCGTCGCGGTTCGCCGGCCCGATCTCGCCTTCCACCTTCAGCCGCTCGGCCGCGTCGGCCAGATCAGCCCGGTCCAGGCCAACCTGCGCAACGCCGAATCGGTCGAGGCCGCGGCGCGCGGCGCCGACATCGTGGTGAACCTGGTCGGCATCCTGTTCGAGCGCGGCCGCCAGCGCTTCGGCGCCGTGCACAGCGAAGGCGCCGCCAATGTCGCGCGCGCCGCCAAGGCCAACGGCGCCCGCCTGATCCACGTCTCGGCAATCGGCGCCGACGACAACTCGACGAGCGCCTATGCGCGGTCGAAGGCCGCCGCCGAGAAACTCGCGCGCGAGATCGTGCCCGAAGCGATCGTCATGCGGCCGTCGATCATGTTCGGCCCGGAGGACAATTTCTTCAACCTGTTCGCCTCGCTCGCCCGCATGTCGCCGGCGCTGCCGCTGATCGGCGGCGGCCACACGAAATTCCAGCCGGTCTTCGTCGGCGACGTCGCGCAGGCGATCGCGAAAGCGGTCGACGAAGAGGCGCGCGCCGGCGCGACCTACGAGCTCGGCGGTCCGGACGTGCGCAGCTTCCGCGAGATCCTCGAATACATCCTCAAGACCATCGAGCGGAAACGGCTGCTGGTGCCGCTGCCGTTCCTGGTGGCGAAGATGCAGGCGAGCCTGATGCAGTTCATGCCGACGCCGCTGCTCACGCCCGACCAGGTCGAGTTGCTGCGCACCGACAATGTCGTGTCCGCGGAAGCCGCGAGCCAGCGCCGCACGCTCCAGGGCCTCGGCATCGTGCCGGAGACGATCGAGGCGGTCGTGCCTAACTATCTCTGGCGCTTCCGCAAGACCGGCCAGTTCCGCACCCAGCCGACACAGTAAAGCGGCTGAGAATGCCGGTCATCACCAACATCGAAGACCTGCGCCAGCTCGCGCGGCGCAAGGTGCCGAAGGCGCTGTTCGACTATGTCGACACCGGCTCCTACGACCAGATCAGCTACCAGGCCAATACGAGCGAGCTGAAGGCGGTGCGATTCCGCCAGCGCGTGCTGGTCGACGCCAGCACGCGCAACCTCTCGACCACGCTGCTCGGCGAGAAAGTGTCGATGCCTTTCGCCATCGCGCCGACCGGGCTCGCCGGCCTCCTGTGCGGCGACGGCGAGATGGTGGCGGCGCGCGCCGCCGAGGACGCCGGCATCCGCTATTGCCAATCGACCATGTCGATCTGCTCGATCGAGGACGTCCGCTCCGCGATCAAGGGGCCGTTCTGGTTTCAGCTCTACGTCTTCCGCGACCGCGGCTTCTCCGAACAGATCCTCGCGCGCGCGCAGGCCGCCGGCTGCACGGCGCTGTTCGTCACCGTCGACCTGCCATTGCGCGGCCAGCGCCACGCCGACCTCAAGAACGGCCTCGAAGTGCCGCCGCGGCTGACGCTGCGCAATGCCTTCGACATCGCGACCAAGCCGGCCTGGGCGATGAGCGTCATGCGCGGAAAGCGCAAGACGTTCGGCAACATCGCCGCCTTCCTCTCGAAGACGTCGCAGACCGGCGCCCTCGCCGCCGGCAAGTGGGCGTCGGAGAATTACGACCCGACCTTGTCGTGGAACGACATCGCCTGGATGCGCAAGGTGTGGCCGGGCAAGCTGGTTCTGAAAGGCGTGCTCGACGCCGAGGACGCCAAGCGCGCCGCCGATTACGGCGTCGACGGCATCGTCGTGTCCAATCACGGCGGCCGCCAGCTCGACTCGTCGCCGGCGACGATCGTGGCGCTGCCGCGCATCGCCGACGCGGTCGGCGACCGCATCGAGATCCTGTTCGACGGCGGCGTGCGCTCCGGTCAGGACGTCCTCAAGGCGCTCGCGCTCGGCGCCCGTGGCTGCCTCATCGGCCGCGCGCAACTCTACGGGCTCGCCGCCATGGGCGGCGCCGGCGTGACGAAGGCGCTCAGCCTGATCGAAAGCGAACTGCGCCTGAGCATGGCGCTGACCGGCGTCCGCGACGTCGCCGAAGTCAGCCGCGACCTATTGTTCGACGATTACAGCGATCCGCGCCGGAACGCGTGAGCCTTCTTAATCCCTCCCCCGCCTGCGGGGGAGGGTGGCGAGCGCTTGCGAGCCGGGCGGGGGCATTCTCAATTTAGACGTGACCCCACCCCCGGCGCTGACGCGCCGGACCCTCCCCTTTCAGGGGAGGGATCAGAAGGCTCAGAGAAAATACAGCGCGTAGATGCCGGCGCTGCCGAGCACGATTCGCCACCACGCGAACACCGCGAACGAGTGCCGCTGCACGAAGCCGAGGAACGTCTTGACGACGATCCAGCCGAAGATGAACGAGAAGATGAAGCCGACCGCGATGGTCGCGATGTCGCCACTGTGCAGGAGATCGGCGCGGCTCTTGTACGCCTCGTAGGCGAAGGCGCCGACCATGGTCGGCATGGCCAGCCAGAACGAGAACTCGGCCGCGGCGCGGCGGTCCGCGCCGAACAGCATCGCGCCGACGATGGTCGCGCCGGCGCGCGACACGCCGGGGATCATCGACACGCACTGGATGATGCCGATGCCGAGATACATCCACAGTGGAAACTCGGTCGCGTCGTGGAAGCGCGGCTTCAGCTTGAGGCGATCGACGGCGAGCAGGATGAAGCCGCCGACGATCAGCGAGATGCAGACGACGCGGACGTCGAACAGGGTGCTCTTGATGACGTGATAGGCGAGCGCGCCGATCACCGCCGCGGGCAGGAAGGCGAGCAGCACGCCGATGATGAAGCGCATCGCGGCCCACTGCGTGAACATGTGCGTGGCGAGCGCCCAGATGCGGCCGAAATAGATCGTCAGCAGCGCCAGGATGGCGCCGAGCTGGATCAGCACCGCGAACGACTTGCCGAACGAATCGTCGCCCCAGCCGAGAACGTGCTCCATCAGCAGCAAATGGCCCGTCGAGGACACCGGCAGGTATTCGGTGAAGCCTTCGACGATACCGAGCACGGCCGCTTTGACGGGATCGATGTGCGAGCCGATGAGATGCATCAACGGCGCCTTGATGGCGTCGAAATTCATGGGGTTTCTGCTCCGGAAGGCTCGATCGGCGGGCCCGCGCTTGTCGCGTATAGGGAGGCGGCAGGCAAATTAAAACACCCTTAACCGCGCTGCAATTTGCTAGGGCGCGCGCCGTCCTGTAGTGCAGTCACCTCCCACCGTTTCCCGCGTCACCCTTCGGGCTACATGCTGACCCTCTTCCACCACCCGCTGTCGCCGCAGTCGCGCTATGTGCGCCTCATCCTCGGCGAATACGGCATTCCGGTCCGGCTGGTGGAGGAGCGGTTCTGGGACCGGCGCGAGGAGTTCCTGCTGCTCAACCCGGCCGGCGAGGTTCCGGTGCTGGTGGCTGAAGGCCAGCCCGCCGTCCCCGGCGCCGGCGTGATCGCCGAGTTCGTCGAGGAGATCCTGCCCCCCGCGGAAGTCGTCGACCGGCTGATGCCGTCAGCCGCGGCCGATCGCGTCGAGGTGCGGCGGCTGGCCGCCTGGTTCAACGGCAAGTTCGAGGGTGAGGTCAGCGGCCCGCTGGTGCTGGAGCGCGTGTTCAAGCGCTATATGTCGCGCGAGCAGGGCGGCGGCTCGCCCGATACCGATGCGCTGCGCGCCGCGCGCCACAATATCCGGTATCATCTGGCCTATATCGGATGGCTGGCGCGCTCGCGCGACTGGCTGGCGGGCGAGCGGATGTCGCTCGCCGATCTCGCCGCCGCCGCGCATCTGTCGGCGATGGATTACCTGGGCGAAGTGCCGTGGACCGAAGACGAAGCAGCAAAGCAGTGGTACGCGCGGGTGAAGTCGCGGCCGTCGTTCCGGCCGCTGCTCGCCGAGACGCTGGCCGGCCTGCCGCCGGCGGAGCACTACGCCGACCTGGACTTCTGAGCGACCCCTCCGCGATCAAGCAGGCGATCATCGAGAGAGCGCGCGCTGCCGGCTTCGACGCCGTCGGCGTCACGCGGCCGGACGCCACGCCCGAGACGAGAGAGCGGCTCGAGCGCTTCATCGCCGACGGCGCGCATGGCGACATGGACTGGCTTGCCGAGACGGCGGCGCGGCGCGGCTCGCCTTTGTCGCTGTGGCCCGACGTGCGCTCGGTCGTCATGCTGGGTCTGAACTACGGACCCGACGAGAATCCGTTGGCCATCCTGGCGCAGCGCTCGAAGGCGGCGATCTCGGTCTACGCCCGTGGCGACGACTACCACGAGCTCATCAAGAA
>JBQCFB010000189.1:0-4346 GCA_051959715.1 Pseudolabrys sp. | reverse complement strand
CCAGCGCGAGGGCGGCCCGCTCGGCGCGCTGCACGGCATTCCCGTCGGCATCAAGGACATCTTCGACACCGCCGACTACCCGACCGAATGCGGCTCGGCCGCGCTCAAAGGCCGCCGCCCGCGCGAGGACGCCGCCGCCGTGGCCCGCCTGCGCGCCGCCGGCGCGGTGATCATCGGCAAGACCGTGACCACCGAGTGCGCCTATTATCACCCGGGCCCGACGCGCAATCCGCACGACCTCACGCGCACGCCCGGCGGCTCGTCGTCCGGTTCGGCCGCGGCGGTGGCGGCGGAGATGGTGCCGCTCGCCATCGGCTCGCAGACCAACGGCTCGGTCATCCGGCCGGCGGCGTTCTGCGGCGTCTACGGCGTCAAGCCGACGCACGGCACGATCTCACGGCACGGCGCGCTGCTCCTGTCGCGCGCGCTCGACCATGTCGGCACCTTCGCGCGCTCGCTCGGCGACAGCGCGCTACTGCTCGAGGCGCTCGCCGGTTACGACGCACGCGATCCGGACACGCGGGCGGTCGCTTCGCCGAATTTCCTGGCGATGGCGGCCGACGAGCTGGCCGATCCGCCGCGGCTCGCCTTCGTGCGCACGCCGGTCTGGGACAAGGCCGACGCGGCGACGCATGGAGCCTTCGAGGCGGTTGCCGACGAGCTCGGCGGCGATATCGAGGAGGTGGCGCTGCCCGACGATTTTGCCGCCGCCTGGGACGATCATCGCATCGTGATGGCGACCGACATGGCGCACAATCTCGGCGCCATGATCGCGCGCGGCGGTGAGGCCGGGTCGAGCGAGGCGCTGCGCGCGATCATCGCCGAAGGCGGGGCCACCAACGCGCTGCGCTATCTTGCCGCACGCGACAACGCGCTGCACTACCGGCAGGGCATCGCCGACGCGCTTTCGGAGTTCGACGCGCTGATCACGCCGGCGACGGTCGGCGTCGCGCCGGTCGGCGAGGCGACCGGAAGCCCGCTGTTCTGCTCGCTGTGGTCGCTCGCCGGCGTGCCGGCGGTGACGCTACCGCTCCTGACCGGCGAGGCCGGACTGCCGCTCGGCCTGCAAGTGATCGGCGCGGCCGGCAACGATGCGCGTCTCCTGCGCACAGCGAGCTGGCTCGAGGAGCGGCTCGCCGGTTGAGGCCGCTCAGGCGAGCTCGCGCTTGAGGAACGCGACGGTTCGGCTCCAGGCGAGGTCGGCGGCGGCCTTGTCGTAGCGGCTCGACGTGTCGTTGTTGAAGCCGTGGTTGACGCCCGGATAGACGAAGATCTCGTATTTCTTGTGGCTGGCCTTCAGCGCCTTCTCGAAAGCCGGGATGCCGGCATTCACGCGCTCGTCGAGCCCGGCATAGTGCAGCAGCAGCGGCGCCTTGATCTTCGGCACGTCGGCGGCCGGCGGCTGCGTGCCGTAGAAGGCGACGGCGGCCTTCAAGTCCGGCGACTGCACGGCGACCCGGTTGACCACGCCGCCGCCCCAGCAGAAGCCGATCGCGCCGGCCTTGCCGTTACCGCCCGGCGCCTGCCCGAAGATGCGCAGGGCCGCTTCGATGTTATGCGTGGTCTGATCCGGGTCCAGCTTGGCGATCATGTCGCGGGCCTTGTCCTCGTCGGCCGGCGTGCCGCCATCCGGCGACAACAGATCCACCGCGTAGGCGGCGAAGCCTTCGAGTCCGAGCCGGCGCACAATGTCCTTGATGTGCCGATTGAGGCCGCGGTTCTCGTGAACGACGATCACCGTGGGGTACTTCGCATCCCGTTTGGGACGCGCCATATAGGTGGCAATGTCCGTCGGCGAAGCGTTGAAGTAGACGGTGTTGGTGACGAGGCGCGGGTCGTCCGCCGCCACAGTGTCGGCGCGGGCGTAATCGTTTTGCAGGAGTGGCAGCAGCGCCAGCGCCGCGGCGGTCGACCCGGCAATCGCACCCAGCCGTTCGAGGAACTCGCGGCGGTTGAGCCCGCCATGTGTAAATTTGTCGTAGAGGTCGATGATGCGTTGGTCCATGCGGGGCTCTCCAATCATCTCCCTATATCACCCGCGGCGCATTCGCGCCTGCCACGCGCGGAGGGCGCTTGACCTTCGTCAAGTGTGGTTGCAAGTGAGCGCGCCGCCTTCCGCGGCGCCGATCAGGAATTCGCCGATGATCAAATCTGCCCCGGCACCGCGCCGCCGGTTCCGAACCGCTTACGCGCTCACGTTGCTGACGACTATCATTGCCTCTTCCGCGCTGGCAGAGGAAGTATTCCCGTACGACCAGCAGTTGATGTTGGATGTGGCGCCGATGGGCAAGGTCCGGCGCGTCCCGAGCATCACGGTCGGGTCCGACGGGACGGCGCAGGTCAATTTGTGGTGCAGGACCGTGCCCGCCCGGGTGGCGCTGAACGGAGCGGATGTGCAAATCGAGCCCGGACCGGTTCCGGAGTCGCTGCCGCAATATATGAGCGACGGCCAGTGCGCGCCCGAGCGCATGGCCGCCGATCTCGACCTCCTCAGCGCGCTGGCGCAAGTCACGGGCTGGCAGAAGGCGGGCGGCGTCGTCACGCTTGCTGGCCCGACGCCGCTGCGCTTCCGGCCGTCCGACCACTGATCCGGCGCACACGGCCGGGGAAGCGGCCTGGCAGCACGATCTGGTCGACCTTGTCCTCGGGCTTGACGAACACCGCGATCACTTCCGGATGCCGCGCCTGGATCGCGCCCTCGAGCATGTCGATGGCGGCTTCGATGTCGGGCGCGGTCATGCTGTCGCGGAATTCGAGACTGAGCGCCACCACCACCTGGTCCGGCGCCATGTGCACCGTGAAGACGATCTGCGCGCTCTCGATGCCGTCGACGCCGCTCGCGGTGCGCATGATGGCGCGGCGCAGGTCGGGGCTCGCTGGCTCGCCGATCAGCAAGCCCTTGCTCTCGATCGCGAGAACGAGCGCGGTCGCCGACAAGACGAGCGCGATGCCGAGCGAGGCGACGCCGTCGAGCACCGGCATGTCGAGGCGCTGCGCCAGGAACGTGCCGACGAAGGCGATCAGCAGGCCGACCAGCGCGGCGCTGTCCTCGAACAGCACGATGAAGGTCGGCGGGTCCTTGGAGCGGCGCATCGCCTCGAAATAGCCGCTGTCGCCCTTGGCGCGCTTGAACTCGCGGAACGCGAAATACCAGCTCGTACCTTCGAACACGAAGGCGGCGGCGAGCACCAGATAGGCGACGAGCGCGTTCTCGATCCCGTGCGGTTCGAGAATGTGCGCGATGCCTTCATAGGCGGTGACGCCGGCGCCGAGCGTGAACATCAGCAGCGCGACGATGAAGCTCCAGAAATAGAGTTCGCGGCCATAACCGAGCGGGTGCAGCGCGTCCGGCGGCCGCTCCGCGCGCGAGAGGCCGTAGAGCAGGACGATCTGGTCGGCAGTGTCGACGGTGGAGTGGATGGCCTCGGACAGCATCGCGGAGGAGCCGGTCCACCAGGCTGCGACAAACTTGGTCAGTGCGACCAGGAGGTTGCCGGCGAGCGCGGCATGGACGACCAATCTCGATGCGGGTGCCGCGGCCATGCGCGGTCAACGCGCGGGGCGGAACTTGGGTTGCACTGCGACGACCACGTGCCCCGGACGCGCCGCAGCATTGCATGCTGCGCCGCGCCCGGGACACGAATGCCGGCACTCCTCAAAGCAAAAAGGCCGGCTGCGAGAGCCGGCCCTTCCGTATTCGCTTGGGCGATCCCGGGTCCGCGGCGCATCTTCACGAAGCGCCGCGTCCGGGATGACGCTAGCGCGTCACATCATGCCGCCCATGCCACCCATTCCGCCCATGCCGCCGCCCGGCATGCCGGCCGGCGCTTCCTTCGGCAGTTCGGCGACCATCGCTTCAGTGGTCACAAGCAAGCCCGCGACCGAACCGGCGTCCTGCAGGGCCGTACGTACGACCTTGGCCGGATCGATGATGCCGGCATCGACCATGTCGACATACTTCTCGGTCTGGGCATCGAACCCGTAAGTTTCCGACTTCTCATCCGAGATCTTTCCCACCACGATGGAGCCCTCAACGCCGGCGTTCTCGGCGATCTGGCGGATCGGAGCCTCCAGGGCCTTGAGCACAATGTTGATGCCGGCCTGCACGTCCGGATTCTCATCCTGGATGCGGCCCACCGCCTTCTTGGCACGCAGCAACGCAACGCCGCCACCAGGCACGATGCCTTCCTCGACCGCGGCGCGGGTAGCGTTGAGCGCGTCTTCGACGCGATCCTTCTTCTCCTTCACCTCGACCTCGGTGGCGCCGCCGACACGGATCACCGCAACGCCGCCGGCAAGCTTCGCCAGCCGCTCCTGCAGCTTTTCCTTGTCGTAGTCCGAGGTCG
>JBQCFB010000188.1:0-2508 GCA_051959715.1 Pseudolabrys sp. | reverse complement strand
ACCTCGTTGAAGGTCGCCGACACGGCGCCCGAGCCGACGCCCTCCATCAGCGCCGCGACCGACGAGGCGTGGCAGAGGCGCGTGCAGTGGTCGACGTTGTTGGTGCGGAAACCGACGCGCACCAGCTTCTGGAACAGATAGGCCTCTTCGTTCGAGCCCTTGGCCGAGCCGAAGCCGGCGAGCGCCTTCGAGCCGTCGCGGTCACGGATCGCCGTGAGCCCGCCGGCGGCCTTGGCCAGCGCCTCGTCCCAAGTGGCTTCGCGGAAATGCGTCCACGGATTCATCGGATCGATGAACTCGTGCGGCACCTTCGGCACGCCTTCCTTGCGGATCATCGGCTTGGTCAGGCGCTGCGGATTGTGCACGTAGTCGAAGCCGAAGCGGCCCTTCACGCACAGACGGTTCTCGTTCGCCGGGCCGTCTCGGCCGGTGACGGCGATGAGCTTGTCGTCCTTGATCTGATAGGTGAGCTGGCAGCCGACGCCGCAATAGGGGCACACCGAGTGCACCTCGCGGTCGGGGAATTTGTCGCGCACCTGATTGTCGTTGAGCAAAGTCGCCGGCATCAGCGCGCCGGTCGGGCAGGCCTGCACGCATTCGCCGCAGGCGACGCAGGTCGACTGGCCCATCGGGTCGTCGAAGTCGAACACGATCTTCTCGGTATGGCCGCGGCCGGCCATGCCGATGACGTCGTTGACCTGCACTTCGCGGCAGGCGCGGACGCAAAGATTGCACTGGATGCAGGCGTCGAGATTGACGCGCATCGCCGGATGCGAGGCATCGAGCTCCGGGACGATCTCGCGCTCGCGCTTGGGGAAGCGGCCGTCGGAGACGCCCTGTCGCTTGGCGGTCTTCCAGAACTCGGAGTCCGGATCGTGCGCGACCTCGATCGCCGGCTGGTCGGTGGTGAGCAGCTCGGCCACCATCTTGCGCGCGGTCTTGGCGCGGTCGGTCGACGTCTTCACCTTCATGCCGGGCGCCGGCATGCGGACGCAGCTCGCGGCGAGCACGCGCTCGCCCTCGATCTCGACCATGCAGACGCGGCAGTTGCCGTCGGCGCGGTAGCCGGGCTTCGGCGAGTAGCACAGGTGCGGCAGCTTGATGTCGAGCCGGCGCGCGGCGCGGAAGATCGATTCCCCTTCGCGGATGTCGATCTCGCGCTCGTCGATGAAGAAGGTCTTTGTCGTGGAGGCGCCGCCCTGCCCGGCCGACTTGTCGGCCGCAGCCGTGTGCGCGACGCCGGGCTTGCCGCCGCCGACCGCGCCGTCGAGCGCCTTGCCTTTGGCATCGTGCCCGTAGCCGACGGGCTTCTTGGTGTCGGTCATCGCGTTTCCTCTTCGATCCTTCCCGTCACCACTTCCCGAGCGGCGTCTTGAGGTCGTCCGGGAAGTACTTCAGCACGCTCATCAGCGGGTTCGGCGCCGCCTGGCCGAGACCGCAGATCGAGGCGTCGCGCATCAGGGCGGACAACTCGGTCAGCAGGCCGACGTCCCATGGGCCGCGCTGCATCAGCTTCACGGCTTTCTCGGTGCCGACGCGGCACGGCGTGCACTGGCCGCAGCTTTCATCCTCGAAGAACTTCAGCAGATTGAGCGCGACAGCCTTCATGTCGTCCTTGTCGGACAGAATGACAACCGCGTGCGAGCCGACGAAGCTCCCGAATTTCTCCAGAGTTCCGAAATCGAGTGGGATGTCGGCCATCGATGCCGGCAGGATGCCGCCGGAGGGTCCGCCCGGCAGGTAGGCCTTGAAGACATGGCCGTCGGTCATGCCGCCGCAGAACTCGTCGATCAGCTCGCGCATGGTGATGCCGGCGGGCGCCAGCTTCACGCCCGGATTCTTGACGCGCCCCGAAACGGAGAAGCTGCGGAAGCCCTTGCGCTCGTGGCGGCCCTGAGAGGTCGCCCATTCCGCGCCCTTCTCGATGATGTCGCGGATCCAGTACATCGTCTCGACGTTCTGTTCGAGCGTCGGGCGGCCGAACAGGCCGACCTGGGCGACGTAGGGCGGACGATGGCGCGGCAGGCCGCGCTTGCCCTCGATCGACTCGATCATCGCCGACTCTTCGCCGCAGATATAAGCGCCAGCGCCGCGGCGCAGGTGCAGCCGCGTGTGCGGCGAAAGTCCGGCGTCGGCGAGCTTCTCGATCTCCTCCTCGAGCGTCAGACGCAGCTCGGGATATTCGTCGCGGATGTAGATGTAGGTGTCGTGCGCCTCGACCACCCAGGCGGCGATGAGCACGCCTTCAAGGAAGCGGTGCGGGTCGCGTTCCAGATAGTAGCGGTCCTTGAAGGTGCCGGGCTCGCCCTCGTCGGCATTGACGGCAAACAGGCGCGGCGCGGGTTCCGCGCGCACCAGCGACCATTTGCGGCCGGTCGGGAAGCCGGCGCCGCCGAGGCCGCGCAGGCCGGCGTCGCTGACGATCTTGATGAGGTCTTCCGGCGTACGCTTGGCCGCGAGGCAGTCCTTCAGCAGGGCGTAGCCCCCGGCCTTCTGGTAGGCGGCGAA
>JBQCFB010000187.1:0-2644 GCA_051959715.1 Pseudolabrys sp. | reverse complement strand
GCCCTCGATGCGCCGGCGGCTGTCATTGTCGATCATGCGGTCTTTCGCAGGCTCGTGAATTTGGCATAGCCCTGCGCGCGCAGGCGGCAGGCCGGACACTCGCCGCAGCCATGGCCCCAGGGGTGCCGGTGCGTGCGATCGCCGAGGTAGCAGCTATGGCTGTCCTCGATGACGAGATCAAGGAAGGCCCTGCCCCCCAGATCCTCGGCCAGCGCGAAGGTCCCGGCCTTGTCGACCGCCATCAGCGGGGTATGGACGGCGAGCGGCCGGTCCAGCCCGAGCGAGAGCGCCTGCGCCATCGCCTTGATGGTGGCGTCGCGGCAGTCCGGATAGCCGGAATAGTCGGTCTCGCACATGCCGGCGACGAGGTGGGCGGCGCCGCGGCGGTAGGCCAGCGCGCCGGCGAGGCTCAGGAAGACGAGATTGCGGCCGGGCACGAAGGTCGTGGGCAGGCCGTTATCGGCGATCTCGATCGCCATGTCCGAGGTCAGCGCCGTGCCGCCGATCTCGGCCAGCGCGTCGATGCGGATGACATGGTCCTCGCCGAGGCGTTCGCGCCAGCGGGCGTTCAACGCGGCCATGCCGGCGCGCAGCTTCGGCCGCATGTCGAGCTCGACCGCGTGGCGCTGGTTGTAGTGGAAGCCGACCGTCTCGACGCGGGCGAAACGTTCGAGCGCCCAGGCGAGACAGACGGTGGAGTCCTGCCCGCCGGAGAACAGGACGAGCGCGGTGTCGGGGGATGGCGTCATGGGCCGGTTTCTAGCCGCCCATGCCAACAATTGCGACTCACAGCCCCTTCGAGGCTCGCGTGCTGACGCACGCTCGCTCCTCAGGGTGACGGGAGAGGCTTAAGTGCGGCAAAAACCTCTCCCGTCGTCCTGAGGTGCCCGCGCGCAGCGCGGGCCTCGAAGGACCTGTGCCCATCGATCGTCAATCCCACTTCGGCGACCAGGTCCAGTCGACGATGCGCTCGCCGCGGCGGGCGAGCCGGCCGATCTCGGCCATCTCGAACTCGCTGAGCGCGAAATCGAACAATGCGAGGTTCTCTTCCAGCCGCTCGACCTTGCTGGTGCGCGGGATGACGACGACGCCCTGCTGCACCAGCCAGCGCAGCGACACCTGCGCCGCCGATTTCTTGTGCGCCTTGCCGATGCGGCCGAGCACGTCGTCGTCGGCCGAATTGCCGCGCGCGATCGGCGAATAGGCGACGACCGCCATGCCGTGCCGCTTGCAGGCGGCGACGACCTTCGAGGTGTCGAGGAAGGGATGCATCTCGATCTGGTTGCAGACGAGCGGCTCGGGCGACACCTTGTTCGCCTCGTCGAGCAGCGCCACCGTGAAATTGGACACGCCGATCGCCCGCACGAGGCCCGCCTGCTTCAGCTTCGCCATGGCGCCGAGCGTCTCCGACACCGGCACGCGCGGGTTCGGCCAATGGATCAGCAGAAGATCGATCTCGTCGATGTGGAGATGCTGGAGGCTCTCGCGCACCGAACGCTCGACGTCGCGCGGCGCCAGCAGGCTCGGTTGAATCTTGGTGGTGACCATGACCTCGCGACGCTTGCCGGAGGCGCGCACGCCCTCGCCCACCTCGCGTTCGTTGTCGTACATCTGCGCGGTGTCGATGTGGCGATAGCCGAGCCGGATCGCCTGCTCGACCAGCCGCGCGCATTCGCGGCCGCGCAGCATCCATGTGCCGAGCCCGACGACCGGGATGTCGAAGCCTTTGGCCTTCACGACCTGCATTGCGCCCGCCCTACTTGCCGTTGTCGGCGTCTTCCTCGAGGAACGCCCGCAGGAACAGCGCGCGGCGTCCGGTCTCCTTCATGACGCAGTACGAACCCATCGGGCTCGCCATCGTTCCTTGGTAGTAGTCCCAATAGAAGGCGCAGGTCTTTTCCTTGGACGCGATCCAGGCCCGCTGCATGTCGCGCAGCTTCTCCTTCTGCGCGTCGTCGAGCTTGTCGCGCAGCTTGCGGAACGACGTGTTGAGGATCGCGTCCCACACCCTCGCCTCGCGGTCGTTGCAGGCGTTCTGGTCGGCGGTCGATTTGGTCTCTCCGCTCTCCTGGCACGGGTCGGCGACGATGCCGATGCAGCTCTCCTGCTTCATCGGCTTCGCCTTCAGGCAGGACTCGATCTTCGCCGCGTCCTTCGCCGCCGGCTTCTCCTGCGCGAGGGACGGCGCGAGGCCGCCCCCGCAGAGGAAGAGCGCGACACAGGTCGCGGCGACGAACCTCACGGCGTATCCCAGACCGGCGCGTGCGGCGGGCTGACGACGCGCATGTTGGTGGCGTTGAGCTTCTTCAGCTCGGCCATCTCGGCGTCGCTCAGCTTGAAGCCGAAGATGTCCATGTTCTCCTTCAGGTGCGCCGGCGTCGCGGTGCGCGGGATCGGGATCGCGCCCATCTGCACGAGGTAGCGCAGCGACACCTGTGACGCGCTCTTGCCGTGCGCCTTGCCGATGCGCTCGAGCGCGTCGGCGCCCGGGACCTTGCCGCGCGCGATCGGGCAATAGGCGACGACCGCCATGCCGTGCTTCTTCGACGTGGCCAGCACCTTGTCCTGATTGATGAAGGGATGCATCTCGATCTGGTTGCAGACGAGCGGCTCGGACGTCACGCTCCACGCCTCGTCGAGCATC
>JBQCFB010000186.1:0-4868 GCA_051959715.1 Pseudolabrys sp. | reverse complement strand
GGAGCGCCGGGAGGCGCCTTCCTCCGATCGCAAGGGGGAAGGAGACGCCTCGCAAGCGTCTCGGGCGGCTTCGCCAGCCGCTCAGGGAGCGATCGCAAGCTCCCGCGTCTGCCGGCGCTCCGCTCCCCTCATTTCGGGAGTGCGATGGAAGGAAACGAGGGCCTGCCCGGGGCCGACCACAGAATACGGGCGATGTCGCATGTCCGAACGCGCGCCGCCGGCGCGACAGGCTTGCGCGGACCTGAGCGGGATGGTTGAAGGCGGGCCACACAAGCACGCTTCCCGCACGAAGGACCCCTGCCATGGCCACCAACCGCGTCCACCGCATTGCCGTCATTCCCGGCGACGGCATCGGCAAGGAGGTCGTGCCCGAGGGCGTGCGCGTGCTCGAAGCGGCCGCGAAGAAGTTCGGCTTCGAACTGCGCCTCGACGATTTCGACTTCGCCTCCTGCGACTACTACGAGAAGCACGGCCGCATGATGCCGGAGGACTGGAAAGAGAAGATCGGCCAGCACGACGCCATCTTCTTCGGCGCCGTCGGCATGCCGAACAAGGTGCCCGACCACATCTCGCTGTGGGGCTCGCTGATCCTGTTCCGCCGCGAGTTCGACCAGTACGTCAACCTGCGCCCGGTGCGGCTGATGCCGGGCGTCCCCTCCCCGCTCGCCGGCCGCAAGCCGGGCGACATCGACTTCTGGGTCGTGCGCGAGAACACCGAGGGCGAGTATTCGGCGATCGGCGGCCGCGCCTTCCCCGGCACCGACCGCGAGGTGGTGATGCAGGAGACGATCCTGACCCGCGTCGGCGTCGACCGCGTGCTCAAGTTCGCCTTCGACCTCGCGCAGAAGACGCCGAAGAAGCACCTCACCTCGGCGACCAAGTCGAACGGCATCGCCATCACCATGCCGTACTGGGACGAGCGCGTCGAAGCGATGGCGAAGAATTACCCGGACGTGAAGTGGAACAAGTTCCACATCGACATCCTCTCGGCGCTGTTCGTGCTCAAGCCCGATACGTTCAACGTCGTCGTCGCCTCGAACCTGTTCGGCGACATCCTGTCCGATCTCGGCCCCGCCTGCACCGGCACGATCGGCATCGCGCCGTCGGGCAACATCAATCCGGAGCGCAAATTCCCGTCGGTGTTCGAGCCGGTGCACGGCTCGGCGCCCGACATCTACGGGCAAGGCATCGCCAATCCGATCGGCCAGATCTGGTCGGGCGCGATGATGCTCGACCATCTCGGCGAGCACGACGCGGCGGCGGCCATCGTCAAGGCGATCGAGACGGTGCTCGGCCAGGAGAAGCTGCGCACGCGCGACCTCAAAGGTCCGGCGAACACGGTCCAGTGCGGCAAGGCGGTGGCGGAGGCGCTTTTGTAGTGGTCATTCCGGGGCGCGTGCGCAGCACGCGAACCCGGAATCCAGTCGCAAGCTCGGAGTGTGGTTCTGGATTCCGGGTCCGGCGCTTCGCGCCGTCCCGGAATGACCGAAGTGGGATTGCATCCCCTCGCGTGCTCAGCCACAACCCGCGCCCATGCTGATCATCGACGACCTCACCGTCCGCATTGCGGGCCGCACGCTGATCGAGGATGCGTCCGCGCGCATCCCCGAGGGCGCGCGCGTCGGCCTCGTCGGCCGCAACGGCACCGGCAAGTCGACGCTGTTCAACGTCCTCACCGGCGATCATCCGGCCGAGACCGGCCACGTCGAGATGCCGTCGCGCTGGCGCATCGGCCGCCTCGCGCAGGAGGCGCCGAACGGACCGGAGCCGCTCATCGAGGTCGTGCTGAAAGCCGACCGCGAGCGCACCGCCCTGCTCGCCGAAGCCGAGACCGCCATCGATCCGCACCGCATCGCCGAGATCCAGATGCGCCTTGCCGACATCGGCGCGCATGCCGCGCCGGCGCGCGCCGCCGCGATTCTCGCTGGGCTCGGGTTCTCGCATGAGGACCAGCAGCGCGCATGCGCGGAGTTCTCCGGCGGCTGGCGCATGCGCGTCGCGCTCGCCGCAACATTGTTCGCGCAGCCCGATCTCCTGCTGCTTGACGAGCCGACCAACTATCTCGATCTCGAAGGCACGCTGTGGCTCCAGGACCATCTCGCCCGCTACCCGGCGACCATGATCGTTATCAGCCATGACCGCGACCTGCTCGACAATTCCGTGCAGCACATTCTCGCGCTCGAGCAGCAAAAATTGACATTGTGGCGCGGCGGCTATTCGGCCTACGAGAAGCAGCGCGCCGAGCGCATGGTGCTCGACCAGAAGGCGATCAAGAAGCAGGAGGCGCAGAGGAAGCACCTCCAGGCCTTCGTCGACCGCTTCCGCGCCAAGGCAACGAAGGCGCGCCAGGCGCAGTCGCGCCTCAAGATGCTGGCAAAGATGGAGCCGATCGCGGCTCTCACCGTCGATGAAGTGCGCGAAATCAATTTTCCCGCACCGGACAAGCTCCTGTCGCCGCCGATCATCGCCACCGAGGCGGTGACCGTCGGCTATGACGGCCGCGCCGTGCTCTCGAAGCTGACGCTGCGCATCGACAATGACGACCGCATCGCCCTCCTCGGCGCCAACGGCAACGGCAAGTCGACTTTCGTCAAGCTGATTGCCGGGCGCCTTGCGCCGATGCAGGGCGATGTCACGCGCGCGGCGAATTTGAAGGTCGCCTATTTCGCACAGCATCAGCTCGACGAGCTCGATCCGGAGGACAGTCCCTACGATCACGTGCGCGAGCTGATGCCTGATGCGAGCGAATCGCAGGTGCGCGCCCGCGTCGGCGCCATCGGGTTTTCCGGAGACGCCGGCAATACGCCGGTGAAATCACTCTCCGGCGGCGAGAAGGCGCGGCTGCTGCTCGCGCTCGCCACGTTCGAGGCCCCGCATCTCGTCATTCTCGACGAGCCGACCAACCATCTCGATATCGACAGCCCCGCCGCGCTCATCGAGGCGATCAACGACTATCCCGGCGCGGTGATCCTGGTGTCGCACGACCGCTATCTGCTGGAAGCCTGCGCCGACCGGCTCTGGCTGGTCGCCGGCGGCCGCGTGACGCCCTTCGACGGCGACCTCGACGACTACGTGACGTTCGTGTTGTCCGAGCGCGGCGGCAAGACCGGCACGGACAAGGCGGCGGCGCAGTCCGACCGCGCGCAGGCGCGCAAAGCCGCCGCCGACAAGCGCGCCGAGACGGCGCCGCTGCGCAAGCGCGTGCAGAAGGCCGAAGCCGACATGGCGCGGCTGACCAAGGAATTGGAAAAACTCGACGCGACGCTCGCCGACGGCGGCCTGTTCACGCGCGATGCGGCGAAAGCTGCGATGGTGGCGAAAGCGCGCGCCGATGCGGCCTCGGCGCTTGCCGCGGCGGAAGAGGAATGGCTGTCGGCCTCTCACGCGCTGGAGAGCGCGTGAGCGTTCGGGCTTACTGGATGTAGACGCGCTCGGCGCTCGATGCGCTCTTGGCGCGTTTGGCCGGCTTCTTCTTTTTCGGCGCGGGCTTCTTCGGCTTTTCCGGCTCCGGCACGGCGTCGACTTCCTTCAGCCGGCCCGACGCGAAGGTGTAGATGCCCGGCCACGGACCCTCGGCGTAAGTGAGCACGACCTTGCGCTCGCCACCCTCGCCGGCGCTGATCGCAACATTGTTCGGGCGGCCGGCGCGGCGCACGGCGTCGCACTCGCTCATGCCGAGCGCGATGCCGCCCAGAACCGGCGCGGACGCTCCGGTGCCGGGGCCGCCGGCGCTGCCCTCGAGGCCGCCTTCGAACCCGACGCCCTGCCCGCCCGCGGCGGGTTGCGGCGCCGGCTGGGGTGCGGCCGCAGCGGCCTGCACCTCTGCCGCGCCCGGCGCGCAGGCCCCGTCGGGGCCGACGAGATCTGCGGCATCGACCGGGCCGGACGGCCCGAGATTGACGGCGCTGGCGGAAGGCCGCGCCCATGACGGCGTCTCGAACATCTTCTTCTGGAAGAACCCGCCTTCGTTGTTGTCCTGGAAGACGCCGGCCTTGTTCGAGCAGCCGGCGAGCGCCGCGGCGAGCAGCGCGGCCGAGACAAGAGCGTCTGGGTTAATAGCGCGACGCGACGACACGTGAATCCCCCGGGAAAGCCATCTGACTGTGGCTTAAAACCGATTTTGCGTCAGCACGATGGCGGCGGGCAAGCGCGGCGGCGCGAATGGTTAACGTCGTCCCGGCTGGCCTCACGCCTTTTTCACCCAGCGGCCGCTGTCGTCCGGCTGCCAGTAGGTCGCATCGAACCCCTTCGCCTTGACCTCGGCCCACTGCGCGCGCGCCGCCGCCACCGCGTCGTCGTCGTCGCCGTCGAACAGGAGGACGAGGCGCTGGTAAGTCTCGGCGTCCGCCGGCACCGGAGCACCGTCGATGAGAAAGCGCACCGTCGCGGCGTTCGGATTCGCGTCCGTCACGGTCAGCACCACCGGCTGATCGGCCGCCTCCGCCTCCCGCCACGTGCCGTGCGGCAGGAAGCTGTCGTCGCTGTAGATCCAAAGATGGGAATCGAGTGCGTCGATCCGCTCGTCCGACGCGCCCTGCACCACCACGCGCCAGCCGCGCTCGACCGAACGCTCGAGCAGCGTCGACAGGACGCCTTCGAGCTTCTGGCCTTGCAGGTGGTAGAAGAGCACTTCGGTCAAATTCTCACCGCTCGTAGAAATCCGCCACCAGCCGGTCGAGCAACCGCACGCCCCAGCCCGAGCCCCAGCTGCGATTGATATCGTTCTGGCGCGAATCCATGCCGGTGCCGGCGATGTCGAGATGCGCCCACGGGATCTTGTCGTCGACGAAGCGCTTGATGAACTGCGCCGCGGTGATGGCGCCGCCCCAGCGCGAGCCGCCGGTGTTCTTCATGTCGGCGAATTTGGA
>JBQCFB010000185.1:0-11435 GCA_051959715.1 Pseudolabrys sp. | reverse complement strand
GAAGACGGCTCGCTCGACCTCCTCATGATGGGCCGGATGCCGCTGGAACTCGCCATTGCCGGCAAGGGCGTGGCCCATTGGCTGACCACCGGCCTGCCGCTGGTGGTGATCTCGCCGGTGCTCGGGCTGATGCTCAATGTCGAGCTGAAGGCGCTCGGCGCAGTGGCGCTGACGCTCGCCGCCGGCACGCCGGCGCTGACCTTCATCGGCCTGATCGGCGCGGCGCTCTCGGTCGCGCTCCGGCGCGGCGGGCTCCTCCTGGCCGTGCTGGTGCTGCCGCTGACGATCCCGGTGCTGATCTTCGGCGTCGCCGCCGCCAATGCCGCGATCCTCGGCGGCGCCGCCTTCGGCCCCCCTTTCACCATCCTTTGCGCGCTCAGTCTGGCGAGCCTCGTGATCGGACCCTTCGCCGCCGCGGCGGCCTTGCGCTTCGGCCTGGAATGACGACCTCAGGATCAGACCCGATTGCCCGCCCTATCGACGGGGACTAGAACGCCGGCCATGGCCCTCATCGACCTCGCCAACCCGACGCGCTTCCTGCGTCTCGTCGACCGCGTGCTGCCGTGGCTCGCCGCAGCGACCGTGCTCGCCTTCGCGTTCGGCCTCGTGCAGGCGATGAACGCGCCGGACGACTATCAGCAGGGCGCGACCGTCAAGATCATGTTCCTGCACGTGCCGTCGGCCTGGCTCGGCATGATGGGCTGGGCGCTGATGAGCGTCGCCGCGCTCGGCACGCTGGTGTGGCGGCATCCGCTCGCCGACGTCGCCGGCAAGGCCGCAGCACCGCTCGGCGCGGCCTTCACCTTCATCTGCCTCATCACCGGCTCGCTGTGGGGCCGGCCGACCTGGGGCACCTACTGGGTGTGGGATGCGCGGCTGACCTCGATGCTCGTGCTGCTGCTTCTGTATCTCGGCGTCATCGCGCTGTACTGGACGGCGGAAGATCCGAACCGCGGCTCGCGCGCGGCGGCGGTGCTGACGCTCGTCGGCGCGCTCAACCTGCCGATCATCAAATTCTCCGTCGACTGGTGGAACACGCTGCACCAGCCGGCCTCGATCCTGCGCATGGGCGGTTCGGCGATCGACAACTCGATCCTCATTCCGCTGCTGGTGATGGCGCTCGCCTTCACGCTGCTGTTCTTTACGCTGCATCTCGCCGCGATGCGCAACGAGATCCTGCGCCGCCGCGTGCGCACGATGCAGTTGATGCAGGCGCAGACGCTCGCGGAGGCCACATGAATCTCGGGCCGCACGCCGACTTCATTATCGCCTCATACGCGGTGACGGCCTTCGTCGTCGCGGCGATGGTCGCCTGGGTCGTGCTCGATCATTCGTCGCTCCGGCGCGTGCTCGGCGATCTCGAGGAGCAGGGCGTGACGCGCCGTTCGCGGCGTTCGGGTGAAGGATGACGATGCCATTTACTCCGTTCGTTCCCGCGAAAGCGGGAACCCAGACTTTGCAGTGGCAATGCACAACTGGGTCCCCGCTTTCGCGGGGACGAACGGGGATTTGATATGAGCGCCACCACCGAAACACCGGGCAAGCCGAAGCGGCGCATCCTCGTGCTGCTGCCGCTCGCCGTGTTCATCGGCCTTGCGGCGCTGTTTCTCATTCGCCTCGGAGCGGGCGACGCCTCGCGCATTCCCTCGGCGCTGATCGGCAAGCCGGCACCGGCGACGAACCTGCCCCCGATCGCCGGCCTCGAACAGGCGGGCAAGTCGGTGCCTGGCCTCACCAATGCGACGTTCGACGGCAAGGTCACGCTGGTGAACGTGTGGGCGTCGTGGTGCGTGCCGTGCCACGACGAGGTGCCGTACCTGCAGAAGCTGTCGCAGGACCAGCGCATCCAGCTCGTCGGCATCAACTACAAGGACGAGGAAGGCAATGCGCGGCGCTTCCTCGGCCGCTACGGCAATCCTTACGCCGCGACCGGCGTCGATCCGAAGGGCCGCGCCGGCATCGAATGGGGCGTGTACGGCGTGCCGGAGACATTCGTCGTCGGGCGCGACGGCCGCATCGCCTACAAGCTCGTCGGCCCGATCGAGCCCGAAACCCTGACGCGCTTGCTCGAGCCCGAGATCGCCAAGGCGCTGGCGCAGAAATGAAAGCGGACGGCCGCTGAAACCCGCGGCTTCGAGCCCCGCGTTCGGGTCATTCCGCCGCCAATCCCTAACAATATTTTAATCGATGTCGCGCAGTGTCGGGCCACCGCACGGCCTGTGTGAAATGACACCGTGCGTCTCGCTCGGGAATTGCTGGCGATGCGCTTCAACCGGTTCGACGGCGGCCTGACCGCCTTCCTCGTGCAGTCGCGCGTCAGCCCCGTCTCGCGTCCGGCGATCCTGGTGCTGTCGGCGCTCGCGATCGTCGGGCTCATCGCCGCGCAGGCGACGCACTTCACGCTGACGACGCTGCCGAACGCATGGCCGGTCATCGCCGGCGTCGTCGGCCTCGACATTGTGACACTCGTCTTCGCCCAGACGCGCATCGTGCAGGCGGTGCAGCTCTTCCTCTACGGCTTCCTCTATCTGGTGACGATCTGCCTGTTCGGCGTGCTCGCCGCCTACGCATTGCAGCGCATGGGCTTCCCGCTGCGCGACGACCTGCTCAACCGGCTCGACCTCGCGCTCGGCTTCGACTGGCCGGCCTACGCGCACTGGGTCGGACGGCACGAGCAGGTGCAGAAGGTGTTCTATTTCGCGTACAACACCATCTCGCTCCAGATCGCATTGCCGCTTGTCGTGCTCGCCTTCGCCAACCGCACCGCCGAGCTGCGCACCTATCTCCTCGCCTTCACAATCGCCTTCGCCACGACGATCGTGATCTCCGCGCTGATGCCGGCGTGCGGCCCGATCGTCTTCATCGATCCGAAGGACTTCGGCTTCCTGCATTTCAGCGGCGCGACGCCGGTCGAGCAGCTCATGCGGCTGCGCCAACCGGGCGCCTTCGTCATGACCGACGCGCCCGGCGGCATCGCCACCTTCCCGTCGTTCCATTCGACGGTCGCGCTCCTGACGCCGCTCGCCTTGCGCCGCTTCCCGCGCATCCTCGCCGCGCTGCTGGTGGTCGATGCGCTGATGCTCGGCGCGACGCTCACGGAAGGTGCGCACTATCTGGTCGACGTGCTGGCCGGCAGCGCCATGGCGTTCGCCGGCTACGCGCTGGCGGCCCGCATCATTGCGTGGGAAGACCGGCCGCGGCAGATCGCGGCGCCCGCGGCGGCGGAGCCCGCGCTCGGCCGCGCCTAGTCCTGCTTGCCGGCCGCGTACCGGGTCAGCAGCGGCAGTTGCGCCGCGCCGAACAGGAAGGTCAGCGGCACCGCGCCGAACAATTTGAAGCTCACCCAGGTGTCGGTCGAGAAATTGCGCCAGACGATCTCGTTGAGGACCGCCATGGCGATGAAGAACAGCGCCCAGCGCCAGGTCAGCTTGCGCCAGCCTTCTTCGGTGAGGTCGAACACCGAATCGAACACCAGGCCGAGCAGCGGCTTGCCCATGGCCAGCCCGACGATGAGCGCGCCGCCGAACAGCGTGTAAATGATGGTCGGCTTGAGCTTGATGAAGGTCTCGTCGTGCAGGACGAGCGTCAGGCCGCCGAAAATCAGCACGATCACCGCCGTCACCAGCGGCATGATCTCGACGCGCCGCGTCAGCACGAAAGCGACGATCAGCGCCGCCAGCACCGCGACCATGAATACGCCGGTCGCGGCATAGATGCCGATCTTCGCGTTGATGGCGAAGAACAGGATCAGCGGCCCGATGTCGAGCACCAGCTTGAGGATGGGATTGAGCTTCGTCTTTTCGGCCATGTCGTTCTCTAGCGCACAGCAATGAGGCTGTCATTCCGGGACACGAGCGATAGCGAGCGGGCCCGGACTCCAGGGCAACGAACGCTGGCGATTGGGCTCTGGATTCCGGGCTCGCGACCTTCGGTCGCGCCCCGGAATGACAACTACTCCAGCCCCACCACCGCGCGTGCGAAATCGCGCGCGGTGAAATCGCTGAGATCGTCGACGCTCTCGCCGACGCCGATGAAGTGCACCGGCAATTTGAACTTGTCGGCGATGGCGACGAGGATGCCGCCGCGCGCCGTGCCGTCGAGCTTGGTCATGACGAGACCGGTGACGCCCGCGGTCTTCCCGAAGGTCTCGACTTGGCTGAGCGCGTTCTGACCGACGGTGGCGTCGAGGACGAGCAGCACGGCGTTCGGCGCCGTCGGCTCGACCTTGCGCATCACGCGCACGATTTTCTCCAGCTCGCTCATCAATTCGGTGCGGTTCTGCAAGCGGCCAGCGGTATCGACCAGCACGACGTCGACGCCTTCGGCTTTCGCGGCCGAGATCGCGTCGAAGGCGAGGCTCGCCGGATCGGCGCCCTGCGTGCTCTTTCTGATGCTCGCGCCGGTGCGGGAGGCCCAGATGCCGAGCTGCTCGATCGCCGCCGCGCGAAACGTGTCGCCGGCGACCAGCATCACGCTCTTGCCGTCGGCGCGGAAGCGCGCGGCGAGCTTGCCGATGGTCGTCGTCTTGCCCGAGCCGTTGACGCCGGTGACGAGGATGACGAAGGGCCGCGACGTGACTTCGAGCGGCCTGGCGACCGGCGTCATCACCTTCTCGATCTCGGCGGCCAGCAGCTCCTGCAACTCGGGCGCGGTGATGGTCTTCTCGAAGCGGTCGCGCCGCAGCGCCGCGACCGTGCGGTCGGCGACATCGATGCCGAAATCGGAGCGGATCAGTTCGTTCTCCAGCTCCTCGAGCGTCGAGGCGTCGAGCTTGCGTTTGGTCAGCAGGCCGGTGATGGCCGAACCGAGCTGCGACGAGGTGCGCTTCAGGCCGCCCGAGAGGCGCTTCCACCAACTGGTTTTCTGCGTGCTGTCGTCCATGGCGCGCCCGTGATAGCCGTTTCGTCCCAATGCAGGAAGCGGCAACGGAGACAGCCTATCCCCGTCATCCTGAGGTGCTCGGCCGCCAGGCCGAGCCTCGAAGGATGAGCGGCCGTGGCCGTCGCCCTTCGAGGCTCGCTCCGCTCGCACCTCAGGGTGACGGGACAAAGGCCGCGTCGCGGAAGGGTCATCCATGACCCCGGACGAGATGCAGGCCCGGTTGCTCTACCGCGACGGGCTGATGCTGGTGATCGACAAGCCGCCCGGACTACCGGTGCACCGCGGCCCGAAAGGCGTCGAGGCGTTCGAGGACTATTTCGACGCGCTGCGCTTCGGACTGCCGCGGCCGCCGGCGCTGGCGCACCGGCTCGACCGCGACACGACGGGCTGCCTCGTGCTCGGCCGGCACAGGAAGGCGCTGGCCCTGCTCGGCAAGCTGTTCAAGCAGGGCAAGGTCGGCAAGACCTACTGGGCCGTGGTCGAGGGCGGACCGGCGGAGGCGACCGGCACGATCGACATCGCGTTGGCGAAGCGCGACGAGACCCGCGGCTGGTGGATGAAGGCCGATCCGGCCGGCCTGCCGTCGGTGACGACGTGGCAGGTGATGGGGAGATTCTTCTCCCCTCCCCCTTGTGGGGAGGGGCCGGGGGTGGGGGTCGTAGTCAGTCCGACAATTGCAATTACCCCCCTCCCCAACCCTCCCCCACAAGGGGGGAGGGAGCAGGCAGCAGCAAGCGGTGACGCAATCAAGCAATACGCCTGGCTCGCGCTGACGCCGGTCACCGGCCGCACGCATCAGCTTCGAGTCCATTGCGCCGAGATGGGCTTTCCAATTGTCGGCGACACCATCTACGGGACCGCGCCGCGTGCCGGCGGGCCGACGCTGCATCTGCATGCGCGAGAGGTCGTCGTACCGATCTCGAAGAACAAGCCGCCGGTGCAGGTCACCGCGCCGGTGCCGCCGCATATGCGGGAGATGTTGGGCAAGTGCGGGTGGAGTGAGGCGCCGTCGTCCTGAGGAGCGAGCGAAGCGAGCCTCGAAGGACCTGTGGCTCCGAAATCCTTCGAGGCTCGGCGCGGCGCGCCGAGCGCCTCAGGATGACGGAGAGTTTAGTAGAGCATCTTCTGGATCCGCTCCGGCGCGGCGCGATCGTAATCCGCGCCGCCGAGCGTGCCGCGGCTGACTTCGGCGATGATCGTGCCGGTCGACGGCAATTGCGTGCGCGCGATCTTGGTCGCCTCGTCCCATAGCTTCGAGCGCACGATCGCCTTCGAGCAGTGGAAGAACACGCGCTCGATCGTCACGATCATCACGCTGCGCGGCAATTTGCCGTTGACGGCAAAGCTCGCCATGAGATCGGGATCGACCGAGATCGACGCCCGGCCGATGACGCGCAGCGTCTCGCCGACGCCGGGAATGAGGAACAGCACCGAGATGCGCGGGTCGCGCAGCACGTTGCGCATGCCGTCGAGCCGGTTGTTGCCGGGACGGTCGGGGATGGCGAGCGTTTGGTCGTCGATGACGCGGATGAAGCCGGCCGGGTCGCCCTTGGGCGAGCAGTCGACGCCTTCCGGCCCGACGGTGGCGATGACGGCGAAGGGCGCCGCCTCGATCATGGCGCGATAGCCGCTGGTGAGGCGCTCGACTTCCTTGGCGACGGCGGGACCGCTGGGCGTGCCGTAGAGCGCTTCGAGCTGTTCGACCGTGGTGATCAGGTGCCCGTCCGCGCTCATCGTTCTCTCCCCTCAGGCGGCCAATAAGCGGCGGCCGTCGTGCCCCGTCATATGCAAATCGAGGATCGTGCCGGGCGCAAGCGGCGCGGCGAGCTTCACGGTGAAAAACTGCTCGGTGTGGCCGATGCCGCCGCGCTCGGCGAGCACGCGGCGATGCGCGCCGACCTCCGACGCGAGATGCGCGGCCAGCGCCGCCTCGCCCTTTCCGCGCAGGCGCGCGGCGCGTTCCTTGATCAGGCGCGCATCGAGCTGCGGCATCCGCGCGGCCGGCGTGCCGGGCCGCGGCGAAAACGGGAAGACGTGAAGCTGCGTCAGGCGGCATTCGTCGACCAGGTCGAGCGAGCGCTGGAAGGCGTCTTCGCTCTCGGTCGGGAAGCCGGCGATGATGTCGGCGCCGAAGGCGACATCGGACCGCAGGCGGCGCACCTGATTGCAGAAGTCGATCGCGTCGGCGCGCGTGTGGCGGCGCTTCATGCGCTTGAGGATGAGGTCGTCGCCGTGCTGGAGCGACAGATGCAGGTGCGGCATCAGGCGCGATTCATTGGCGAGCGCATCGAAGAGGTCGCGGTCGGCCTCGACCGAGTCGATCGAGGAGAGCCGCAGGCGTTCGATCTCCGGCACGTCGCGCAGCAGGCGCTTCACCAGCGCGCCGAGCTTCATGTCGCCGTCGGCGTAGTCGGTGATATCGACGCCGGTGAGCACGATCTCGCGATAGCCATTCTCGACGAGACGCCGCGCCTGCGCGATGACGTCTGCCGCCGGCAGCGAGCGCGAATTGCCGCGGCCGAACGGGATGATGCAGAACGTGCAGCGATGGTCGCAGCCGTTCTGCACCTGCACGAAGCCGCGCGTGTGGCCTTCGAGCGCATCGACGTGCGACGCACGCATCGCGGTCGCCGTCATGATGTCGGACATCACGACACGATCGTCGCGCGCCCATGCCGAGCGGTCGAACTTGTCCTCGTTGCCGAGCACGCGTGCGACTTCGGGCATGGCCGCGAACTGCGCGCCGTCGGCCTGCGCGGCGCAGCCGGTGACGACAATGGACGTATCGGGCTTCTCGCGCTTCAAGCGGCGGATCGCCTGCCGCGCCTGCCGCACGGCCTCAGCCGTCACCGCACAGGTGTTGACGATCACCGCATCGGCGACGCCGGCGCTCTCGGCCTCGCGCCGCACCGCTTCCGATTCGACGATATTGAGACGGCAGCCGAAGGTGACGATGTCGACGCTCACGGCGCCGGCGCCTTCTCGAACAATTGCGGGCTGAACGTGCCGTTGAACTCGAACGCGACCGGCCCGGTCATCAGCACGTGGTCGTCGCTCGTGCGCCATTCGATGGTGAGGTCACCGCCGGGCAGTCTCACCTGCACCTTGCGCTCGGTGCGCCTGAAGCGCGCCGCCGCCACCGCCGTCGCGCACGCGGCCGAGCCGCAGGCGCGCGTCAGGCCGGCGCCGCGCTCCCAGGTGCGGATGAAGATGTGCTCGCGGTCGACGATGTGCGCCAAGGTGATGTTGGCGCGCTCCGGGAAGATCGGATGATTCTCAAGCAGCGGCCCGAAGCGCTCGAGGTCGTAGGCGTTCACGTCGTCGACCCAGAAGATCGCGTGCGGGTTGCCCATGTTGACGACCGACGGCGAGTGCAGCACCGGATTGTCGATCGGGCCGATCTGCAATTCGATGGCGCGCGTGTCGCGGAATTCCTCCGCCAGCGGAATCTCGTTCCACTTGAAGCGCGGCGGGCCCATGTCGACGGTGAACAGACCGTCGTCGCCCTTCCAGCAATTCAGGAGCCCCGCCTTGGTCTCGAAGGTGAGCGCGTCCTTGCCGCTCTCCTTCGACACCAGGTCGGCGACACAGCGCATGCCGTTGCCGCAAGCGCCGGCCTCCGAGCCGTCATTGTTGAAGATGCGGATGAAAGCGTCGGTGCCCGGCGTGCGCGGCGGATAGAGCGCCATCAACTGATCGTAGGGCGCGCCCTGCGGCGAGGCCGCCGCGCGCGCTTCGTCGGCGGCGATGGCCGGCGCGCCCTTGCGCAGGTCGACAACGACGATCTCGTTGCCGATCCCGTTCATCTTGACGAATGGCTGGTTGGCGAGCGCGCCCATCGCACCTGGTCCCGGGCCGGGCGTCCGCCCGGCTTTCGCCCGGGTTATATGGCGAATCAACGGGAGATAGCCAGTGGCCGTGATAGGCTGCCCCGGAAGGCGAATCGCCGGGCCCGCCGCACTTCGACGGAGTTTCCAGCCCATGTCCCGTATGCGCCGCGCGGCGCCGATCCTTGCCGGCCTCATCCTTGCCCTGTCGACCGTGGTCGCTGCCGCGCAGCAGCCCGCCGCGCCGCCGGCCGAGACCAAGCCGTCCGAGCAGATGCCGCCCATGCCGCCTCCGGCGGCCGAGCCGTCGCCGACCCCGCTCAAGCCGGGCGACGCCTTCGGCCTCGAAGTGCAGCTGCCCGAGCGCACGATGCTCTACCTGAAAGGCCACACCAACTGGGACGTCGCCTTCGACACCCTGGTCGAGTCGTTCAAGACGCTGAAGGCCTACATGGACAAGGAAGGCATCAAGGCGACCGGCGCGGCCATGACCGTCTATACGCAGACCGACGAGACCGGCTTCTCCTTCGAGGCCGCCTACCCGATCGGGCAGGCCCCGGCCAATCCGCCCAAGGGCGACATCGCGGTCAAGGCGGCGCCGTCCGGCAAGGCGCTGAAGTTCGTGCATCGCGGTTCGTACGATGCGATGGATTCGACTTACGAAGCGATCACCAATTATCTCGACGACAAGCAGCTCGACGCCAAGGATCTCTTCATCGAGGAATATACTACCGATCCGCTGACCTCGAATCAGGACAAGCTCGTCATCGACGTTTTCGTGCCGATCAAATAGGTGTCCCGATGCGGCGCATTTTAATTTGCATGACCCTGATGGCCGCGGCGCTGTCGCCAGCGCACGCGCTCGACCGGCTCGTCACCGTTACCGGCGAGGCGACCATCGCGGTGCCGCCGGACACGGCGATGATCCGCATCGGCGTCACCAGCATGGGCAAGACGGCGCGCGAGGCGAGCGACGCCAATGCGCAGAAGATGCAGGCCGTGCTCGCCGCCATCAAATCGGGCGGCATCGCCGACAAGGACGTGCAGACCTCGCGGCTGTCGCTTCAGCCGCAGTACGAGACCGGCAAGCCGGGACCGGCGCATCTGCTCGGCTTCCAGGTGACCAACCAGCTCACCGTCAGGATCCACGACATCGGCGCCATGCCGAACGTGCTCGACAAGGCGATCGGCGCCGGCGCCAACGAGATGTCCGGCATCGAGTTCATCGTCTCCGAGCAGTCGAAGCTGCTCGACCAGGCGCGCGACGAGGCCATCGCCGACGCCCACCGCAAGGCCGAGCTCTACGCCAAGGCGGCCGGCGGCAAGCTCGGGCCGGTCGTGGCGATCTCCGAGGAAGGGGCGCCCTCGCCGCCCCGCCCGATCGCGGCCATGCGCGCCGCCTCCGTCCCGATCGCCCCGGGGGAGCAGACGCTCCGGGCCGTGGTCGCGGTCAGCTACGAGCTGGCGCAGTAGGCCGTTAACCGACGTCTCCCGGCCTCATCCTGAGGAGCCCGCCGAAGGCGGGCATCTCGAAGGATGGGGCCGCCCCGTCCTTCGAGACGCGGGCTTCGCCCGCTCCTCAGGACGAGGGCGGCCTCGCCTTGACTCCGCCCAGGTCGGCCCATAGTTTCCGGCCACTTCGATAAAGACGTGAAGTTCCTGGAATTCGCCGCCCGGTCCATGAGGCCGGAGGCAACCGCCCGACAGCGCGATGCGCCCTCGGGCGCTTTTTCGTTTTCCCTCCCCCCGCTCGCGGGGTGAGGGCAAGAAAGTGACCTGATGTTCGACTCACTGTCGGAAAAACTCGGCGGCATTCTCGACCGCCTGACGCGCCGCGGCGCGCTGACCGAAGCCGACGTCGATGCGGCGCTGCGCGAAGTCCGCCGCGCGCTGCTCGAGGCCGACGTCGCGCTCGACGTCGCGCGCGACTTCGTCGAACGGGTGAAGAAGGACGCGGTCGGCGTCACCGTGATGAAGTCGGTCACGCCCGGCCAGCTCGTCGTGAAGATCGTGCACGACGAGCTCATCAAGACTCTCGGCGGCGGCGAAGGCCAGACGGCAAGCGTCGGCATCGATCTCAACGCCGCGCCCCCGGTCGCCGTGATGATGGTCGGCCTTCAGGGCTCCGGCAAAACCACGACCACCGCCAAGGTCGCGCGCCGCCTCACCGACCGTCAGAACAAGAAAGTGCTGATGGCCTCGCTCGACGTCCGCCGTCCGGCGGCGATGGAGCAATTGGCCGTGCTCGGCCGCGACGCGCAGGTCGACACGCTGCCGATCGTCGAGGGTCAGTCGCCGCCGCAGATCGCGCGCCGCGCCATCGAGGCCGCGCGCCTCGGCGGCTACGACGTCGTCATGCTCGACACGGCCGGCCGCACCACGCTCGACGACGCGATGATGGCGGAAGCGGCGGAAGTGAAGAACGCCGTCAATCCGCACGAAGTGCTGCTGGTCGCCGATGCGCTGACCGGCCAGGACGCCGTCAACCTCGCGCGGTCGTTCGACCAGCGCGTCGGCCTGACCGGCATCGTGCTCACCCGCGTCGACGGCGACGGCCGCGGCGGCGCCGCGCTGTCGATGCGCGCCGTCACGCACAAGCCGATCAAGCTGATCGGCGTCGGCGAAAAGCTCGATGCGCTCGAAGACTTCGATCCGTCGCGCATCGCCGGCCGCATCCTCGGCATGGGCGACATCGTCGCGCTGGTCGAGAAGGCCGCGGCGAACATC
>JBQCFB010000184.1:0-6005 GCA_051959715.1 Pseudolabrys sp. | reverse complement strand
CCCCGGGCTTGAGGAATCACTGATGCGTGGCGCGCTCGGCGGTCCGCGCGTGCTGTTGCGCCGGCTTCGCGAGGTGATGGCGGAGCCGGTCAGCGCGCAGGACCGTCTCGACAAGGTGGTGGTGCTGATCGCCGCCAACATGGTGGCGGAGGTGTGCTCTGTCTACGTCCTGCGCGTAGACGGAACGCTCGAGCTGTACGCCACCGAAGGCCTTAAGCGCGAAGCCGTCCATCAGACCGTCATGAAGCAGGACGAGGGCCTCGTCGGCCTCGTCGCCTCGGAAGCCAACCCGATCAACCTCTCCGAAGCCCACTCTCATCCGGCCTTCTCGTTCCGGCCGGAGACGGGCGAAGAGATCTACCACTCCTTCCTCGGCGTGCCGATCCTGCGCGCCGGCAATACGCTCGGCGTGCTGGTCGTTCAGAACCGCGCGCGGCGCAACTATTCCGAAGAGGAAGAAGAGGCGCTGCAAACGACGGCGATGGTGCTCGCCGAGATGATCGCCTCGGGCGAGCTGTCGGCACTGGCAAGGCCGGGCGCCGAGCCCGCGGCGCGGCATCCGATGCACGTCTCGGGCGCGTGCCTGTCGGACGGCATCGCGCTCGGCCACGTCGTGCTGCACGAGCCGCGCGTCGTGATCACCAACGTCATCGCCGACGACGTGCCGCGCGAGTTGAAGCGCCTCGACGCGGCGATCGCAACGCTGCGCGCCGACCTGGACCGCCTCGTCGAACATCGCGATCTCGCCGACGGCGGCGAGCACCGCGAGGTGATCGAAACCTACCGCATGTTCTCGTACGACCAGGGCTGGCTGCACAAGATCCGCGAGGCGGTGTCGACCGGCCTCACCGCCGAAGCCGGCGTCGAGCGCGTTCAGTCGGACACACGCGCGCGCATGTTGCGTGCGTCCGATCCCTACCTGCGCGACCGGCTGCACGATCTCGACGATCTCGCCAACCGGCTGATGCGCGTCCTGATGGGCCAAGGCCACGCGCCGACGCGCGAACAATTGCCCGAGAACGCCATCGTCGTCGCGCGCTCGATGGGCCCGGCCGCCCTGCTCGACTACGACCGCAAGCGGCTGCGCGGGCTCGTCCTTGAGGAAGGAGGCCCGACCTCGCACGTTTCGATCGTGGCGCGCGCGCTCGGCATCCCGACCGTAGGCGAGATCGACAATGCCACCGGCCTGGTCGAAGGGGGCGACGCCATCATCGTCGATGGCTCGACCGGTCATGTGCACATGCGGCCGACGCCGGAGATCGAGTCCGCCTATGCCGAGCGGGTGAAGATCAGGGCGCGGCGGCAAGCGCAGTACCGCGCGCTACGCGACCGCGCCTGCATCACCAAGGACGGCCAGAAGATCGCGCTGATGATCAATGCCGGCCTCGCGATCGACCTGCCGCACATCGAGGAGACCGGCGCCAGCGGTGTCGGCCTGTTCCGCACCGAATTACAGTTCATGGTGGCCGATACGCTGCCGCGGACCAGCGAGCAACTCACGCTCTACCGCACCGTGCTCGACGCCGCCGGCAAGAAGCCGGTGACCTTCCGCACGCTCGACATAGGCGGCGACAAGGTGCTGCCTTACATGCGCAACATCGAGGAGGAGAACCCAGCGCTCGGCTGGCGCGCGATCCGCCTCGGCCTCGACCGTCCGGGCCTGCTGCGCAGCCAGGTGCGCGCGCTGTTGCGCGCCGCGGGCGGCCGCGAATTGCGCGTCATGTTCCCGATGATCGCCATGGTCGAGGAGTTCGACAAGGCGAAGGCGCTGGTCGAGGTCGAGCTGACGCATTTGCGTCGGCACGGCCACATGCTGCCCGAGCGCGTGCAGATCGGCACCATGCTCGAGGTGCCGTCGCTCCTGTTCCAGCTCGACGAATTGTTCGAGCGCGTCGACTTCCTCTCGGTCGGCTCCAACGACCTGATGCAGTTCCTCTACGCGGCCGACCGCGGCAATACCCGCGTGTCCGAGCGTTTCGACCCGCTGTCGACGCCCGTCCTGCGCGCGCTCAAGGACGTCGCCGAGCGGGCGAAGAAGCACAACAAGCCGGTGGCGTTGTGCGGCGAGCTCGCCTCGCAACCGATCGGGGCTCTGGCATTGGCGACGCTCGGCTATCGCTCGCTGTCCCTGTCGCCGTCCTCGGTCGGACCGGTGAAGGCGCTGCTGCTCGACCTCGACACCCGGAAGGCCGAGGCCGCGCTTCTGCCGCTGCTGGACAAGCCGGTCGGCAGCGTCTCGATGCGCGACAAGCTTCAGGAATTCGCCGCCTCGGAAGGGCTGCAATTGTAGCGACCCATTGTCCGACGCCGGCCGCCGCAATTCCACCCATTCCGACCGAGACGCCAAGCCTTGATCTCCCTGCCGCAACAGAAACTGGACGCGCTGCTCCACCGCCACGCGCTGATCGAGCGCGAATTGTCGACGAGCCTCGCGCCCGAAGCGTTCGTCAAATTGTCGCGTGAGCACGCCGAGCTCGAGCCGGTGGTCAGCGCGATCAAGGCCTTTCGCGCGGCCGAGCAGGAAATCGCCGACCTCGACGCGCTGATTTCGGATTCCGCGACCGACGGCGAGATGAAGCGGATGGCCGAGGCCGAGAAGCCGGACCTTGCCGAAAAGCGCGAGAAGCTCGCGCACGACATCCGCATCTCGTTGCTGCCCAAGGACGCGATGGACGACCACGACGCCATCCTCGAAATTCGTGCCGGCACCGGCGGCGACGAGGCCGCGCTGTTCGCCGGCGACCTGTTCCGCATGTACGAGCGCTACGCCGCCAAGCAGGGCTGGACCACTGAAGTCCTGTCGCTGAGCGAAGGCACCAAGGGCGGCGTCAAGGAGATCATCGCCGAGGTGCACGGCCGCGGCGTGTTCGCCAAGATGAAGTTCGAATCCGGCGTGCACCGTGTACAGCGCGTGCCGGACACCGAAGCCTCGGGCCGCATCCACACCTCGGCTGCGACGGTCGCCGTGCTCCCCGAAGTCGAGGACGTCGACATCGAGATCAACGACTCCGATCTGAAGATCGACACGATGCGCGCGCAGGGCGCCGGCGGTCAGCACGTCAACAAGACCGAATCCGCCATCCGCATCACGCATATGCCGAGCGGCATCGTCGTTTACGTTCAGGAAGAGCGCTCGCAGCACAAGAATCGCGCCAAGGCGATGAAGATGCTGCGCGCCAAGCTCTACGACCAGCAGCGCTCGAAGCTCGACGCCGAACGCGCCGCCGAGCGGCGCGGCCAGGTCGGCTCCGGCGATCGATCCGAGCGTATCCGCACCTACAATTTCCCGCAGGGTCGCGTCACCGACCATCGCATCAACCTGACGCTCTACAATCTGCCGAAGGTGATCGAAGGCGAGTCGCTGGACGAGGTCATCGACGCGCTGGTGACGCAGCATCAGGCCGACCTGCTGGCAGCGGAAGGCGTGCAGTGAGGACCGTCGCCGGATTGAAAGCCGGCGTCAGCGTCGATGAGGCGCAGCGGCTGCTCTCGAAAAGTTTCGCGCTCGCCGGCATCGAGTCCGGCATGACCGACGCCCGCGCCCTGATCGGTGCGGCGCTGCGTCTGTCTCGCGCACAGCTGCTGGCGCAGTCGGACCGGTTGCTCGAGCCGCGCGAGATCGCGGCGATCGACGCGCTGGCGACGCGGCGCATGAAGCGCGAGCCCGTGTCGCGCATCCTGGGGCGCAAGGAATTCTGGTCGCTGCTGCTGGACGTGACCCCCGACGTCCTCGTACCAAGGCCGGACACGGAAACGCTGGTCGAGGCGGCGCTCGATTACGTCGTGCGCGGCGGACTGCGCCTCGAACCGTTGCGCATTCTCGACATTGGAACGGGTACGGGCGCGCTCGTGCTGGCTCTGCTCCAGGAATTGCCGAAGGCGCGCGGCGTCGCCACCGACGTCAGCGCGGCCGCGCTCAGCGTCGCGCGCGGCAACGCCGAGCGGCTCAAGCTCGCCTCGCGCTGCGCCTTCCTCGCCTGCAATCTCGCGGACGGCGTGCAGGGCCGCTTCGACCTGATCGTCTCGAACCCGCCCTACATCGCGCGCGGCGCGATTCCCTCGCTCGATCCGGAAGTGCGCGATTACGATCCGAAGCTGGCGCTCGATGGAGGCGCCGACGGGCTCGATGCGTACCGGGCGATCGCCGCAAGCGTGCCGCCACTGCTGGCGCCTGGCGGCCGGCTGATCGTCGAACTGGGCATCGGCCAGTCGGCGCCGGTCACGGCCCTGTTCGAGGCCGCTAAGTTTACTATCCTATCGATCCGCAACGATCTCGGCGGGATTCCGCGCGCTCTGGTGGCCAAATTCGAGCGAACCGGGCAGCCATGATGGAACCGCAAAGCCTTAAGCCTGAAATGCAGAGCTTGGGTGCAGGGCAAAAAACCACTTGGAATAAGGGCCGGGAAAGACTAGCTTTCGGTTACGGAATCGACCCGTGATCAATTGCCCCGCAGGTACCCCGGAGCACGGCTCTGAGTGGCGGCGGCGCAAGACGGACGGCGAGAGCCGGCTTAGCAAAGCGCCAGAACATGAGGCCTTTACGAAGTCGGCGCCTTTACGAAGGTCGGCAAAGGACAGGCGTCAGCGACGGGTCTGGACGCTTCACCGGTTAGGCGCAGCAAAATTCTACAACCGAGCAAACCGCGCTTGAACGAGAACTTGGGGAAGCCGCGGGCGACCGCGGCCAAGGGGTTGCTGCTGTATTCGCAGAAAGCGAAAGCACCATAGCTCTCGCAGAGCCTTCGAGTTTCTGGCGCGGACGAATGGCAGGTCCGGCCGCGCTCCGGATTGGTCTGGACTTGCTGACGGAATTGGAAATACGCGGGACATGAACCCGCGGCACAAGGGAAGTCGACGAACAGGCAAATCATGAGAAACGGTCAGAAGCGCATGCGGGGTCGGGGGAATAACCACCGCAAGAGCCAGAACCCCCTCACCCGGGTCTACGAGTCGAACGGTCCCGACGTGAAGATTCGCGGCACCGCCTCGCACGTCGCCGAGAAGTACATCCAGCTTGCGCGCGACGCGCAGAGCTCCGGCGATCCGGTGGCGGCTGAGAACTCCTATCAGCACGCCGAGCACTACTTCCGCCTGATCGCTGCGGCGCAGGAGCAATTCCGGCAGCAGAACCCCTACTACCAGCAACAGCAGCAGGGCGGGGCGCCGCAGGGCGCGGCCGACGAGTCGTTCGACGACGACGGCGACGATCAACCCAACTACATGGGTCAGAACGAGCCGGGCTTTGCGCCGCAACCGCAGCAGCAGCCTTACCTGCCGCGCGATGCGCAGCCGTTCCCGCCGCGCGATCAGCAGCAGCCGCGTCATCAGCAGCAGCCCTATCCGCAGCAGCATCAGCAGCCCAGCGGCGAAGCCGACATGGGCGGCCTGCCGGCGTTCATAACCGGTGGGGGCGGACAGCAGCAGACAGCGCCGAACGGTGCAAACCAGAACGGTCAGAACGGACAGGGCGGGCAGAACGGACACGAACAGGGTGACCGTTTCGGCGGCCATCACCGCCGGCGCCGGCGCCGCGGCGGTGGCGGCGGCTTCCGCCCCGAGCGGGCCGATTTCGGCAGCCAGCCGGGCGCCGACGGCGGCGATCAGGGCGGCGCCGAGTAATCGCTAACCAGCGAATTGAAACCCGCCGGGCGGCGCGTCAGCCGCCCGGTGACGGTGCCGGCGCGAGAGCCGGCTCCAGCGCCGGCACCAGCCGCCGCTTCACCCGCCGCGCCGGGATTGCGCGATAGACCTGCTTGGTCGCTTCCACCAGATGCACGCCCGCAAACGGCGCCGACAGGGTCGCGCCGGTGCGCTCCCATGCGACCGCCGAGCGCAGGAACCAGCCGCGCTCGACCGGCGGCACGTAGAGCGCTTCGCTCCAGCCCGTCGGCGTGAACCAGGTCTCGCGCAGGAGCTGGTTGATCTGGCTGCGCGAATAGGGGCGGCCATGGCCGAATGGCGTGGTGTCGGTCCGCGCCCAGACGCCGCGACGGTTCGGCACCACG
>JBQCFB010000183.1:0-6148 GCA_051959715.1 Pseudolabrys sp. | reverse complement strand
CGCCGGCTCATCTCATAGAGGCCGAGCGCGGCGAACGGTCCGACCAGTGCGAAGCCGCTGGCGAGGGGGTAGATCAGCGGCAGCACCGAATAGCCGAAGGCGAGCCGCGCCATGACGATGCCGATGACCGGGTAGACGAGGCAGAGGAAGATCGCGTGCGTCGGCATGGCCAGGAAGTCGTCGAGGCCGTGCCGCAGTGCGTCCTTCAAATCGGCGACGCCTATGCGGCGAATCGTGATGCGTTCCGGCGCGGCACTCGCACCGACGAGCACGTTGGAATAGGCCATGGCGATCTCTCCCTGAGTTTCATGCCCAGGTGGCCGTGGCGTACATGACGTTCGGAGTCGTGGGTCGTCTTCGCCGGCTCCGGAATCATGCCCACGAGCCACGAATGAGAAAGAGTAACACGCGAGAGCCGAAGCCGGCGTTCACGATTGCGCGCGCCGCGAAGGGAACCTCGCGCCGCGGCGCAACATCACGCCCAGAGCCGCTCTTTCTCGAGTCCCTTGTACAGATCGGCGACATATTCGCCGTATCCGTTATAGATGAGAGTCGGGCGCCGTTCGCCGGTACCGATGACCTCCTCGCTCGCCTGGCTCCAGCGGGGATGCGGTACCTGCGGGTTCACGTTCGCCCAGAAGCCGTATTCGGCCGCCTGCAATTTCTCCCACATGCCGACCGGGCGCTTCTCAACGAACGAGAACCGCACGATCGACTTGATCGACTTGAAGCCGTACTTCCACGGCACGGCGAGACGTAAGGGAGCGCCCTGCACTTTCGCCAGCGGATGACCGTAGGCGCCCGTGGCGAGGAAGGCGAGATCGTTGGTCGCTTCCGCCATGGTCAGGCCTTCGATGTAAGGCCACGGATACCAGCGCGCGCGCTGGCCTGGCGCCATCTTCGGATCGAGGAAGGTCTGCATCTCGACGAATTTGGCCGAACCGAGCGGCTTGGCGAAATCGACGAGCTTCTTGAACGGGAAGCCCGACCAAGCGATCGCCATGCTCCAGGCCTCGACGCAGCGGTGTCGATAGGTGCGCTCCTCGAGCGTCAGCTTTTTCATCAAGTCGTCGACGCCGATCTCGATCGGCTTCTCGACCATGCCGTCGATTTTGATCGTCCACGGCCTGATCTGGAGCTGCTGCGCGGCGGCGTTGACGTCCTTGTCGGTGCCGTATTCGTAGAAATTGTTATAGTGCTCGTTGATCTTCTCGTCGGTGATCGGCCGGTCGAGCTTGTAGGTCTCGTTGCGCTTGGCCGGATAGAGGCCCGCGCTCGGATCCGGAATCTTGTCGAGGTCGCTCACGCGTTGCGCCTGCGCAGCGCCAGGCATCGCGAGCGCGCTCGCGCCGCCGATCAGGACCGCGCGCCGGTTGAACACCAGATGCTCCGGCGTCGCCAGGCGTTGCGGCAGATCCCATGGACGGCGGCTATTCGGCATCGCGGATGTCCTCCCTTGTGGCCCCGCGCCGAGACCTACGGTGACCCTAAGGCACTGGCAAATCACGGTTACGCGAGAGGAACCCGCGATTTCGGACGGGCGTTTCCAGGCCGGGAGGATAGACTTCCGCGACGCCTCACTAGGCGGCGGGACGCCTGCCGACACGCTTGCGCATGCGGGCGATCAGCTCGCCTTTCGGCATCGGCTTGGCGAAGAGGTAGCCCTGGCCGATATTGACGCCGAGACCCTGCAGCTTGTGGCTCTCGTGCATCGTCTCGATGCCCTCCGCAACGGTCTTCAGTCCGAAACGCCTGGCGAGCTCGACGATCGTCTCGCACAGCCCGGCATTGATCGGATCGCTGTCGCAGTTCATGACGTAGCTGCGGTCGATCTTCAGCTCGCTGAACGGCAATTGCCGCAAGCGCGCCAGCGATGAATAGCCGGCGCCGAAATCGTCGAGCGCCAGATGGCAACGGAGCTCGCGCAACGCAGCAGCGACGTCGTTGGCGAGCGCGATGTCGTGGATGATCTGGTCCTCGGTCACCTCGAGCACCAGGCCCGGCCAGTTCTCGGACTTTGGCCGCGCCTCGCGCAGCATGCGCGGGATCGGGAGCTTGACGAAGGCGGAGACCGGCACGTTGACCGCGAGCCTCAGCGGCACGCCGTACTCGTTGAAGATGTCCCAGTCGCCGAGCGCGGTGAGGATGACCTGCTCGGTGAGCCTAAGCATGTCGTCCTCGCCGGCGCCGGGCAGGAAGAAGAACGGCGCGACGATGCCGCGGACCGGATGCCGTGCGCGCGCCAGCGCTTCGGCGCCGACCAAGCGCATCGTGCGCAATTCAATCTTGGGCTGATACCAGAGCTCGAACCAGTTGCGCGCCAGCACTTCGCCGAGCGGAATCTTCGCCTTCGGATCGGCGTAGGGATCCGGGCCACGGGGAGCAAAGTAGCTGCGCAGTCGCTCGAGCATCGGTGCGGCTCAAACACAGGCTCTTTTCGAACCAGACCGATGTAAGCCAATGACGGTATGATGTGCGGTTAATGCAGCGTTCTGGAACGCGGCGTGGTTTTGAACCGCTTACCGAAGTGCAGACAATTGCAGCCACGGCGGCGGCGCAGCATGCGCCACGGCCGTCAGAGCGCGGTCACTCGGCCGCGCGGCGCGCCGCGACGATCTGGTCGGCGGTGCGGCCGGTCAGCTCGGCCATGTGGTCGAACTTGAACCTGAACGAGCCGACGCCCGCCGTCGCCGAGCGCACTTCGATGATCAGGTCGCCGATCTCGGCCTCCGGCATCTGGGCGCGCACCGTGTCCCAGCCGTCCCAGCCGTCGCGCGTGTCGAAGCCGAGGATCTGCCCGCGCCGCCCGGACAGGATCGCGTTGATCTTGGCGGTGCAGTCGTTCGGACAGACGATCTCGACCTCGTGGATCGGCTCGAGCAGCACCGGCTGGCATTGCGGCAGGCCTTCGCTCATAGCGATGCGGCCGGCAGTTCGGAAGGCCTGATCGGAGGAATCGACGCTGTGATAGGAGCCGTCGACCAGCGCAACATGCACGTCCACCACCGGGAAGCCGAGTGGCCCGTGCGTGAGGCCGTCGACGACGCCCTCCTCGACCGCCGGAATGTAGTTGCGCGGCACGACGCCGCCGGTGATGCGGTCTTCGAACTCGAAGCCGGCGCTGCGCGGCAACGGCTTGATCTCCACGACGGCGTCGCCGAACTGGCCGTGACCGCCCGATTGCTTCTTGTGGCGCCCGCGGATCGAGATCGACTTGCGGATGGTCTCGCGATAACCGACCGTCGGCGGCCGCGACGACACCGGCACCGCGAAGCGGTCGGCGAGCCGCTCGGTCGCGACGCGCAGGTGCATCTCGCCCTGGCCCCAGATCACCACATCGTGGCTCTCGGGGTTGTGGACGACGACGAGCGAGGGATCTTCCTCGGTCAGTTTGGTGAAAGCGACGCCGAGCTTGACGTCGTCCTTGCGCTCGCGCGCCTGCACGGCGATCGCAAGCACGGGCGGCGACGGGTGCAGTTCGACGAGCGAGGGCAGCGGCTGCTTGCCGGCCGAGAGCGTGGCGCCTGTCCTCGCGCCGTCGAGCTTGCCCAGGGCGACAGTGTCGCCAGCACCGGCGGCGCCGCGCTTCTCGAACTGCGGACCCATCAGCTTGAAAACGCCGGAGACGCGGCCGGCCTCGCCGTCCGGCGTGGACAGGGTTGTACCGTCGCCGATCTGGCCGGCGAGGACGCGCGACACGGACATCTTGCCGCCGTGCATGGTGTGGAAGGTCTTGAGGACGATCGCGGCCGCGTCCGCGCCCGCTTTCATGCCGAGCCGCTGCGTGGTCTCAGCGACGCCGGGCGCCTCGTGCCGCAGCGCCTTGAGCAGCCGCAGCACGCCGTTCGAGCGTGTCGCGCAGCCGAGCAGGACCGGGCAGACGATGCGATCACGCAGTTCCTTGGCGAGATCGTCGAACACCTTGTCGCGCGGCGGCTGAATGTCCTCGAGCAACTGCTCCATCAGCGCGTCGTCGTGATCGGCAAGCGTCTCGAGCATGGTGAAGCGTGCTTCCTGCTCGCGGCTCAGGTCCTCGCCGGCGAGATCGATGACTTCGGAAGCGGCGTATTCCTTGTAGACGAAGGCGCGTTCGAGGGCGAGATCGACGAAGCCGGCGATAAGGTCGCCCTTCCAGATCGGGATTTGGCGCAACAATAGCGGCACGCGCGACGCGGGCTGCAACAGCTTGATCGTCTCGCGCACACGCTTGTCGGCTTTGTCGATCTTGTTCAGGAACACGAAGCGCGGAATATTCTGGTCTTCCAGTTCGCGCAGGATCAATTGCAACTGCGGCACCTTTTTCTCGTCGGCTTCGCAGACGACGACCGCGGCATCGACCGCGGGCAGCACGGTGCGCATGTCGTTGATGAATTCGATGGAGCCCGGGCAATCGACGAAGGTGTAGCTGTCGCCCATGAAATTGACGGTGGCGAAGGTCGCCTCGACGCTCATCTTGTGATGGCGCGCTTCCTTGCTGGCGTCGCCGACCGTGGTGCGGGCGTCGACCGAACCCTGGCGCGCAATCGTGCCGGTGCGCGCGAGGATCGCTTCGAGAAGTGTGGTTTTACCGCTCTGGAAGGGGCCCACGAGCGCAATGCATCGTGGACCCTTGGGAGTCGTGCCGTTCTGTCCCATGTCGTCCTCCCTGCCGGCCGGGAGGTCGGACCAAGTTTCCCGGCCCTATGACGTCATCGTCTCAGGAGAGTGCGGGACTGGCAAGGGGCGCTTTTGTGGCGGGCTGCGCGGTACGCGGCAGCCGTGACATTTCTCAAGGCGGACGAGAGCCTTGGACCGCGATCAGGGCTCGTTGCCGAGACTCGTGTCGACAATATTCCGCGGGTCGACCGCGTCCTCGATCAGCTTCTGCGACTTGAACCAGGCGACCTGACGCTCGATGTCGGCGACATCGAGTTTCGCCTTTGCATCCATCGGATAGGCGCCGGTCTCGACCGTCGCGGCGGCGCGGCCGAGCTGGCGGCCGGGATAGACGTAGCGCGCAATCACCGTCGCGATCTCGCGCGTGCCGACATTGGAGATGCGCTTGCCGTAGCGGTCGAGTTGCACCATTCCCGAATAGTCGGTGGCGCCATGCCGATAGGCGCGCACGAACTTGTCGACCACCGGACGGCGCGCGCCGAGCGTCTTGGTCGACACGAACAGCGCGCCGAGCTGCTGTTCGTCGCCGACTTCCGAATACCAGCCGACGAGGCGGGCCTGGCTCGCCACCATCAGTTCGCGCGCATAGTTCGCCGGCAGGATCGCCGCCTCCGCCTTGCCCTCGGCGACGGCCAGCGCGGCGGCATCGACCGTCTGCATTGTCTTGATCACGATGTCGCCGAAATTGAAATTCTTGGCCTTGGCGATCTGCGCGAGCTGATAATGATAAGGCGAGCCGAGATAAGTGATGGCGACCGACTTGCCCTTCAGGTTCTCCATCTTGCGCAGGCCGTTGGCCCAGGCGGCGTTCGAGGCGACAACCTCGTTGCCCTCGACGCCCTTGCGCTCCTGCACCTGCGAGGCGACGAACTTGAAGAAGCCCTCGCCCGCATAGTTGAACGCGTCGGTCGAATAGGCGGCGAGGCCGAAGTCGACGGCGCCGGCGGCGACCGCCTGCGCGACCTCCTTGTCCGACTTGTAGGCGGTCATCTCGACGTCGAGACCTTCGGCCTTGAAGTAGCCGCGCGCCACCGCAAGGAACAACGCGCCGTTGTCGGCGAGCCGCTGCGTGCCGATGGTGACGCGCTCCTGCGCCGCGGCAGGCACGGTCAGGCCGGCAAGGAATGTAAAGAGGACGAGCGAGCGAACGAGCATGCGCGCGAGACTACGCGATTCGGGGCTGGCGGACCGCCGCCGGCCGCAGCGGCTATTTCAGGTTGCCGCAGAAGCGCTGGATGCGGCGGCAGGCCTCCTCCAGGTCCTCGGTCTTGGTGGCGTATGAGATGCGGAACGCCGGGCCCAGACCGAAGGCCGAGCCGTGCACCACGGCGACGCCTTCCGCTTCCAGAAGCTCGCCGACGAAATCCTCGTCGGACGCCAGGGTCTTCCCGCTCGCCGTCGTCTTGCCCATCGTGCCGGCGCAGGACGGATAGACGTAGAAGGCGCCTTCAGGCGTCGGGCACTTGAGGCCCTTGGCCTGATTGAGCATCGA
>JBQCFB010000182.1:0-2173 GCA_051959715.1 Pseudolabrys sp. | reverse complement strand
GAATGCGCACTGCTGGCGCTGATCGAGGGCACGGCGCCGGTGCCGCGGCGGTCGCGAGGCGGACGGTAGCTCCAGCACCGTCATGGCCGGGCTTGTCCCGGCCATCCACGCCTTTGGAGTACTTTCGACAGCAAGACGTGGATGCCCGCGACAAGCGCGGGCATGACGAAATCGAGTTAGCCGAGCGCCGCCGCGTACTCGTCCGGCTTGAAGCCGACGAGCAGCTTGCCGCGCGGCAGTTCGAGCACCGGCCGCTTGATCATGGACGGCTGCGCCAGCATCAGCACAATCGCCTTCTTCTCGGTCAGCCCGTCCTTGTCCTTGTCGGGCAGCTTCTTGAACGTCGTGCCCGCCTTGTTGAGCAGCGTCTCCCAGCCGGCCTTCTTCGCCCAGCCCTCGAGCCTGTCCTTGTCGATGCCCGCCGTCTTGTAGTCGTGGAAGGCGTAGTCGACCTTGTTCTTGTCGAGGAAGGCGCGCGCCTTCTTCATCGTGTCGCAGTTCTTGATGCCGTAGATGGTGATGGGCATGATGCGGTCCGCGCGGCGTTGAATGCGCCGCGGTCTTAGCACGAAACCGGACCGGCCCGACAGCACGCCAAGGCGCACGGCACCCACGTCTCGATTCCGCACTGGTCGTGGATCGCCCCGGCACTGGCCGGCGCGCTGCTTGCCGCGGTCGCCGCCGGTGCGCTCGCGGGCGGCTCCGGCATCGCCGCCATCCTCGCCGCGATCCTGCTCGGCGCGTCGGTATTCGCCTCGGTGCATCACGCCGAAGTTCTCGCCGTCCGCGTCGGCGAGCCGTTCGGCTCGATCATCCTCGCCGTCGCGGTCACGGTGATCGAGGTCGCGCTCATCGTCTCGATCATGCTCTCGGACGCCGCCGGCACCGCCGTCGTCGCCCGCGACACCGTGTTCTCCGCCGTCATGATCGTGCTCAACGGCGTCATCGGCATGTGCCTCGTCCTCGGCGGAAGGCGCCATTACGCGCAGGTGTTCCAGCTCGAGGCCGCCTCGGCCGCGCTCGCCGTGCTCGGCACGCTGGCGATCCTGACGCTGGTGCTGCCAAGCTTCGTCGCAGCCGGCGGCGAGCGCGAATTCGCGCCGATCCAGGTGATCGTCGTCGCTCTCGTTTCGCTCGCGCTCTATGCCGTGTTCGTTTTCGTGCAGACCGTGCGCCATCGCGACTTCTTCCTCGATCTCGGCGACGGCTCCGATGGCGCCGACGAGGCGCCGCCGTCGAATCGCGTGACGCTTGCGAGCGCGATCCTGCTGCCGCTGTCGCTGATCGCCGTGATCCTGCTGGCGAAGCAATTGTCTTATCCGCTGGAGAAGGCAGTGCAGGCCGCGGGCCTGCCGCAGGCGGTCGTCGGCGTGGTCATCGCCGTGGTCGTGCTCCTGCCCGAAGGCATCGCCTCGGTGCGCGCCGCGCTGATGAACCGCCTCCAGAGCAGCGTCAATCTCGTGCTCGGCTCCGCGCTCGCCAGCATCGGCATGACCATCCCGGTGGTCGCCGCGATCTCCGTGCTGATGGAGCGTCAGCTCGTGCTCGGGCTGATCCCGAAGGACATCGTGCTCCTCGTCCTGACGCTGTTCGTGAGCGGCATCACGCTCGGCACCGGCCGCACGACCGTGCTCCAGGGCGCGGTGCACCTGTCGATCTTCGTTGTCTTCATCCTCCTGTCCGCGATCCCCTAGCGCAGGCGCCCGATCAGCCTCAGCCACGGCGCCGCGTGGAAGGCGCTCATCAGGACATACATCGCCGTCATGCCGCCGAGCGGCGAAACGTGCGCCATGCAGAGCATGTCCGGCGGCGCGCCCGACGCCGCGTTCCACAGCGCCATCAGCGCGAAGGTCGGCGCCGCGGCGAACCCGAGCCAGCCGGCGAGGCCGGGAGCGGAACCGCTCCCGGCGCAGGCGTCGTGATGAATCATCACGGACATCGCCGCCTCCCTCACGCCTGGCCCGAGCAGCAGGACGCGGCCTTCGTCGTCTGCGGCTCGTACTTGTCGTGGTGCCGCACCCAGGCCATCGCATGGCCTTCGCCTTCGTCACGGCCCTTCGGCGTGAGGTCGAGCATGCGGTAGGTGCCCATCATCACCTCGACGCCGCGGCCGTAGGTCGAATAGGTGTGATAGACCCCGCCGGCGTCGTCCCTGGCGAAGACGCTGACGCCC
>JBQCFB010000181.1:0-2691 GCA_051959715.1 Pseudolabrys sp. | reverse complement strand
CGCGAGATCCTCGATGCGCTCCGGCTTCTTGCGGCTTCTGAAGTAATCGGGGCTGCCGACCACCACGAACGGAAACGGCGGCGTCATGCGAACGCCGATCATATCGGCCGCGACGAACTGGCCCATGCGCACGCCGGCGTCGAAGCCCTCCGCCGCGATATCGACGAGTTCCTCGCGCGTGGCGATTTCGATGTCGACGTCGGGGCAGGCCCGCTGGAACGATGCGATCAACGGCTGCAACAGGACCGGCACTGCCGAGGGCGGCGCCGTCAGGCGCAGCAGGCCTGACGGCCGCTGGCCGAGATCGCGCGCGACCGCGCTCGCCGCGACGAGTTCCTCGAATGCCGGCTTCGCCCGCGCCAGGAACCGCTCACCCGCCTCTGTCAGGCCGACGCTGCGCGTCGTGCGGATGAACAAGGCGGCACCGATCCGCGCCTCGAGCGTGCGGATGGCCTGGCTCATCGCGGACGGCGTGACGCCGAGTTCGGCGGCGGCGCGGCGGAAGCTGCGGTGCTGCGCGACGCTCAGGAAGGCCTCGACGCCGTCGAGGGCGCCCTGCCTCATTGCAAAGTTCTGCTTCATAGCGCATCCACATTATCGCGGATGGGCGTCCGGGAGAAGCCGGCCTATCTCGCATGCACCGCCACGGACGGCGGCCGAGAGCCACGAGGACTACGACGATGACCGATGTGCTGGACGACGTACGCAACCACTATCGCGGTGCGGGCCTGACCGGGCGGCTGAAGACGGCGCTCGCCGCGCTCGGACCGGACGACACGCGGCTCACGCCGCAGCAGCTCGGCGCGCTCGACCAGTTTCACACGTGCGGCCTCGTGGCCACCGACGAACTCGGCCGGCTCGTCGGCATCACCGCGAAGATGTCCGTGCTCGACGTCGGCGCGGGCGTCGGCGGGCCGGCGCGCTACCTCGCCGCAGCCTATGGCTGCCGCGTCACCGGCGTCGATCTCAGCGAGGACTTCGTCGACGGCGCCCGCTACCTGACCGAACGCACCGGACAGACCGGCCTGGTCTCATTCAAGACGGCAGCGCCCTGGCGCTTCCCTTCGAGGACCACAGCTTCTGCGTTGCCCTGCTCCAGCATGTCGCCATGAACATTGCCGACCGGCCGCGGCTCTATCGCGAGGTCCGGCGCGTGCTGAAGACCGGCGGCCGGTTCGCAACCTTCGACGTGGTGTCGAAGGGCGACGCGCCGGCCTATCCGATGCCGTGGGCGCGAACGGAGGCGACGAGCTTCCTCATGTCGGCGAACGCGACGCGCGAGGCGATCGAGGCCTGCGGCTTCCGCACGGTCGCGTGGCAGGACGACACCGAGCCGGCGAAGGCCTGGTTCGCCGAGCTCCGCGCCTCGGGCCCGCCGCCCGCGCCGAACCTCGGCATCGTGATGGGGCCGGATATCGCCGAGCTCGCCGGCAACCTCGGCCGCAATCTCATGCAGGGCCGGCTCGGCATCCTCACCGCCGTGTTCGAAGCCGCGTAATCCATCACCAGGAGAGTCCCATGTCGCCGGAAACCCTATTCCGCATACATCTCGTGCTCGGCTACGCCGCATGGCTTCTGTGCTTCGGCGCCTATATCTGGCCGCGCCTCAAGGCCGCGGATCGCGTCGAGGCGCATCGCGCCATCGCCACGCTGCACAGCTTCCGCTTCTTCGGGCTGGTCTTCATCCTTCCCGGCGTGATCGGCAACGTGCCGGCGACGTTCGCCACGGTTGCAGCCTATGGCGATCTGGCGACGGGCGTGCTGGCCATGCTCGCGCTCCTGACGGTGAGGACGCGCACGCTCTTCTGGCTGTTCGTCATCGCCTTCAATGTCGTCGGCGTCGTCGATCTTCTGGTCGACTATTTCAACGCTACGGTGCTGGGGCTGCCGGAGCTGTCGGGCCAGCTCGAATCGACCTACTGGATCCCGGTCATCTACGTGCCGATCCTGATGATCACGCACGCCGCCGCATTCTACATGCTGCTGAGCGCCCGGCCGAAGGCGCAGGCCGTCGCCGATCTTGCGGCCGCGCGCACTACCTGACGGCGGCCGCGGCGCGCGGCAGATGCAGGCCGCACTCCTTGTCACCGTTCGTCTCCCACCACCAGCGGCCATTGCGCTCGGGCTCACCGGGCGCAACGGCGCGCGTGCAGGGCGCGCAGCCGACCGAGACGAAGCCCTGCGCGTGCAGCGCATTGACCGGCACATTGTTCGCCGCGACGGCGGCGGCGACCTGTTCACGCGTCCAGTCGAACAGCGGATTGAATTTGAGCACGCCGCGGCCGCTGTCCTGCGAGACGAGGCCGGCCTCGCGGCGCGTCTCGGTCTGGTCGGCGCGAGCGCCGGTGATCCAGGCGGCGGCGGCGACAAGCGCATCGTCGAGCGGGCGCACCTTGCGAACGGTGCAGCAGGCGTGCCGCGCCTGCTTCGAGTCGTAGAAACCGTTGATGCCGTGGCGCGCGACCATCGCCTCGAGCGCGACGCGCTCAGGATAGATGGCGCGGATGGTGCGGCCATAGCGCCGCTCGGTCTCGGCCCACAGCGCGTAGGTCTCGGGGAAGAGACGGCCGGTGTCGAGCGTGACGACGTCGATGTCGAGACCCTGCTCGCACAGCCAATGGAAGATCAACTGGCCTTCGACGCCGAAGCCGTGCGTGAAGACGATGCGGCCGGACAGCGCGCGGCGCAATT
>JBQCFB010000180.1:0-6544 GCA_051959715.1 Pseudolabrys sp. | reverse complement strand
TCGAAGAACAGCATGCGGCCGAGCCGCGACTTCGCTTCCGAATAGGGATTGCTGGCGGGGAAGGGAATGGCGCTCGGGCGCACATAGTCCGCCTTCCACTTGTCGCGCTCGGGCGCGCCGTCGCCGGATCGCGTCACGACGGTGCCGGCGAGCAGCACGAGACAGCCCGCGGCAAGGCTTGCCACGCCCGCGATCGCCGTCAGCCGCATCGTCCGCATCAAGGCCTCGTTAACCATGACGCCGTCCACGGACGGCGCAACGTAACGGGACCATAGCGGCGGGTGCTTAGCGCTCTCTAAACACGGTCTGCGGCATTTCGGGCGTCTCAGTCCCAGCCGCCCGACACGCGGCCGGCCGGATTGGCGACGCGGCCGTCGGGACGCTTGAGCGCCGAGACGCGGCGCATCTCGTCGTCGGTGAGGGCGAAGTCGAGTACGCCGATATTGTCGGCGATCCGCTCCGGCTTCGACGAGAACGGGATCGAGGCGACGCCCTGCTGCAACAGCCAGCGCAGCGCGACCTGCGCGACGCTGCGGCCGTGCGCCTTCGCGATGTCGGCCAGCACCGGATCGCCGAACAGGCGTCCGCGGCCGAGCGGGCAATAAGCGACATAGACAAGGCCGCGCTCGCGCACCGCGTTCAGCAGCTTCGTCTGATCGAGATAGGGATGGTACTCCGCCTGCAAGGCGGCGAGCGGCTCGGGGCAGGTCGCGATCGCCTCGTCGAGCAGGGCGATGTTGAAATTGGCGACGCCGATGTGGCGCGCGCGGCCGTCGCGCTTCGCCTTGGCGAGTGACGGCATGACCTCGGGCACGGGGGTCGCCGGGTTCGGCCAGTGCACCATCAGGAGATCGACGTAATCGACGCCGAGCGCGGCCAGGCTTTCGTCGACCGAGCGCGCGAAATCGGCGGCGCGCAAATTCTCGTGCGAGACTTTCGTCGTGAGAAAGATGTCGCCGCGCGGCAGGCGCGAGGCGCGCACGGCTTCGCCGACGGCGCGCTCGGTGCCGTACTTGCGCGCGGTGTCGATGTGGCGATAGCCCGCGGCGAATGCGGCGAGGACCGTTTCGGCCGACATGCCGCCGGTCATCGGCGAGGTGCCGAAGCCGACCGCGGGGATCTGCGCGCCATGCGCGGTGAATACGGGCATCGTGCTCATGGCGTGCTCGCGGCGTGGGCGCGATGGGCGGCGAGGGTGATCGGCATTGCGTGATCCCGTCTTGCTGGAACGGCGGCGGAACGGCATGGTGCGCGGCCCGAAACAATCACGCCGCAGCGCATCCTCCTTGCCATGAACGAAGCCTTCATTGAAGCGATGATCGCGCTCGTCTGCTATGGCCTGAGCGACTTCGTCTACAAGCAGGCCGCAGGAGCGAAGATCCGCGCCGACCATTTCATCATGGCGCAGGCCTGGCTCTATTGCCCGACGATCATCCTCTACGCGGTGCTCATGCACAAATTCGCACCGGCGCCCGCGGCGCTGTGGGGCTCGCTCGCCGGCTTTGCCACCTTCACCGGCCTCTATTATTTCAGCCGCAGCCTCGCCGAAGGCGCGGTGAGCACGAACGCGTCGATCTTCCGCATGAGCTTCATCGTTACCGCGGCGCTGGCGATCCTCGTGCTCGGCGAGCCCCTGACCTTGCGCAAGACCGCCGGCCTGGTGCTGGCGCTGGTCGCGACGCGCCTGCTGGTCGAGAAGGGAGCGGGCGAGACGGGCGCGCCGCGCACGCGCTCGCTGGTGCAGGTTGGCCTCGCGACGCTCGCCTTCGGCGCCGCCAACTTCTTCCACACGATCGGGCTGCGCCACGGCGCCGTGCCGGAGACATTGGTGATGGCGCAGGCGGCGGTGTTCATGCCGCTCGCGACCGTCGTCGTCTTCATCAAGGATCGCCGGCTCAAGCCGCCGGCGCGGACGTTCCGATTCAGCGTGCCGGCGACCGTGCTGCAACTGCTCGCGACGGTGACGCTGGTCCGCGCCATCGCGCTCGGGCAGGCGAGCGTGCTGGTGCCGATCGCGCAGATGGGACTGCTCGTCGCGGCCGTGCTCGGCATCGCGCTGCTCGGCGAACGTGCGACGCCGCGCAAGATGGCAGGGCTGGCGCTGGCCGTCGGCGCGCTGGCGGTGCTGGCGGGGAGTTAGCGCCGGAAAGAACTGGCGCGCCCGGAGAGATTCGAACTCCCGACCCTCAGATTCGAAGTCTGATGCTCTATCCAGCTGAGCTACGGGCGCGGCGCCTTGCGGCAGGGCGGCACCCTAGCCCCGGTGCGGGCGCCGGGGAACGGCTTTTCCAGAACAATTCCTTGGCGTTGAAAGCTGGTGGCTGCGACCGCGAGGACCTTGAACCGCGCCCCGCCGTTGTCCACTATCGCGGTCAGTAGCCGACGGTGACAGGGCACTCCGCGAGGCCCGTCGAGCCCCCAGTCCCGTCCAAGGAGCACGTCCTTGCTGTCGCGTCCGTGCCTGCCGCCGACCCCGCGCCCCGGGCGCACCGCATGATCGATTCCGGCGGCGGCGAGCATCTGCCGGTCTCCGGACCGCGCAACCTGGCGCTCGGCATCGAGCGCATCGGCCTTCTGCCGATCCGCTACCCATGGGCCGTGGCGGTCGCCTTCCTGGCCCTGCTGGTGCTCGGCGCGGTCGGCTTCGAGCGGCTCAAGGTCGACGACTCGCTGAGCCAGCTCTTCCGCTCCGATACGCCCGAATACAAGGTCTACCAGGAGGTCACGCACCGCTTCCCGGCGAGCGAATACGACGTGCTGGTCGTCATCGAGGGCGACAAGCTGATGGCGCGCGACTCGCTCGAGAAGCTGCGCGAGACCGCCATCGACCTCCAGCTCATCGACGGCACGCGCGGGCTGATCTCGCTGTTCTCCGCGCGCGAGCCGCCGCCGCCGGGCGGCGGAGTGCCGCCGCCGCTGTTCCCGCAGACTTTGCCGACCGGCGCGGACTATGACGCGCTGGTCCACCGCGTGCTGACCAACGAAATCATCCGCGGCAAGCTCATCTCCGAGGACGGCAAGCTGGCGCTGTTCGTGCTGGCGCTCGACCCGGAGGCGGTCGACAACGGCAAGCTCGCCAAGATCATCGGCGACGTTCGCTCGACCGTGCATGACGATCTCGGCGGCGCCGGGCTGCGGACGGAGCTGTCCGGCGTGCCGGTGATGCAGCTCGAGATCCGCAACGCCATCGAGCGCGACCGGCTCATCTACAACTCGCTCGGCTTCATCGCCGGCTGCCTGATCGCGGTGATGTTCTTCCGCCGCATCTCGTTCATGATCGTCGCCGCCGGCCCGCCGCTCGCCGCCATCCTGCTCGCGCTCGGCACGCTCGGCTGGCTCGACTTCCGGCTCAACATGTTCCTGAACGTGATGACGCCGCTCATCATGGTCATCAGCTTCTCTGACTCGATGCAGTTGACCTTCGCGGCGCGCGACCGGCTCATCGCCGGCGACAGCAAGGCCGAAGCGTTCCGCAACGCGCTCTACATCGTCGGACCGGCCTGCGTGCTCACGCACGCCACCGCGGGCGTGTCATTCATCGCGCTGATGTTCTCGCAATCCGACCTGATCCGCGCCTTCGGCGAGGCCGGCCTCGTCGCGGTGATCGTCGCGATGGCCGCGGTGCTGATGCTGGTGCCGCTGCTCGGCATGCTGCTGGTGCGCAACGTCTCGCGCTTCGCCGAGGAGGCGCGCAGCGCCGACACGGGGCTCAACTTCCTGCGCCGCTTCTGCTCGTGGATCGCGACACAGATGGTGACGCGGCCCGGCCTCTATTCGCTGATCAGCGTCGTCGTCGTCGGCGTGCTGTGCGGCGTCTATCTCCAGCTTCAGCCGCGCTACCGGCTCGCCGACCAGTTGCCCGACCGCGAGCAGGCCGTGCAGGCCGCGCACCGGCTCGACGCCAAGCTCACCGGCGCCAATCCGATCGACGTGCTGATCGAGATCCCGAAGGGCAAGTCGCTGTACGACCCCGAGACGCTCGGCGCCATCGCCGACGTGCATGCGCTGGTCGAGAAGCAGGCCGGCGTCGGCAACGTCTGGTCCTTGCAGACTCTGCGCAACTGGCTCGCCGAGAAGCTGCACATCACCGACGTGGCGACGCTCAAGAGCTATGTCGACATCCTGCCGAAATACCTGACGCGCCGCTTCATCTCGGCCGACGAGGACGCGGTCATCGTCAACGGCCGCGTGCCGGACATCGACGCCAGCCAGTTGCTGCCGGTGATCCGCTCGCTCGACCGCCAGCTCAACCGCGTGCGCGCGAAATATCCCGGCTACACCATTGCCGTGACCGGCCTGTCGGCGATCGCCGCGCGCAATTCGGCGACCATGATCGACCGCCTGAGCTGGGGCCTGACGGTGGAGATCGCCTTCGTCGCCGCCTTCATCGGCGTCGCATTCCGTTCGCCGATCGTCATGCTGGTCAGTATTTTGCCCGGCATCTTTCCGATCGTCGCGGCCGGCGCGTTGCTGCTGGCGCTCGGCATGGGCCTGCAATTCGCCAGCGTCATCGCGCTGACCGTGTCGTTCGGCCTCGGCCTGTCCGCGACCATCCACTTCCTCAACCGCCTGCAGCTCGAGGATACGGTCGAGGACGATCCCGGCGTCGGCGTCGAGCGCGCGACGGTGCTGGTCGGCCCGCCGCTGATCCTGACTTCGGCGGTGCTCGCCTGCGGGCTGGCGATGACGGTGTTCTCCAGCCTGCCGTCGCTCAGGCTGTTCGGCTGGCTCTCTGCCTTCGCGATGATCGCGGCGCTGGTCGCCGACCTGTTCATCCTGCGGCCGGTGGCGATGACGCTCAGCAAACTGATGCGCCGCGCCGGCGGCCGGCATCTCTCCGGACCGCGGCACAAGAGCGTGCCGAAGAGCTGAGGCCGCTCACGCGTCATCGCCGGGCGTGTCCCGGCCATCCGCATCATTCTGGCTGTCAGTTGCGCGCGAGCGAGATCGAGGCGCCGCGGATCGTGGAATCCGGCGTTTGCGACCGGATCGACACCGACTGATGGCCGCCATTGGTGACGACGCCGAAGGCCGCCGTGAAGGCCGGGCTCGCCGCCGTCACATGAATGTTGCCTCCCGCGGCGCTGCCGGACAGCGTGCCGGAGACATTGAGCGTCCCCTCGCTCCAGCTGCCGCTGACCTTGCCGTTGGCCTCGCTGGCGTTGCCCATCAGCTCGATCTTGTAACTGTCGCTGGCGCAGCGAATGGCGAGCTGCACGTTCGCCCCGCTTTGCAGCACGTCATAGGAGGCGCGGCAGCGCAGCGTCTCCTTCGACTTGTCGGAGAACTCGATCGTACCCTTGCCTTGCCACTGGCCTTCGAGACGCTTGAACGCGTGGCCGGCCAAAGCTGGGCTCACGCCTGCCACAAGGCAAAGCGCGCCCGCGAAAATGATGCGTTGCATGGATGTCGCCCTGGTCTTTTGCGCAGCCCGCCTGCGCGGAGTCACGACGTACGTCGCATTGGCGCGCAGAAAGGTTCAAAGAGACGCCGCGCGCGGCCTCAGTCCCGGCCCACGAAGATCATCGGCATACCGCCGTCGGCGCGCAAGGTCATCTTTTGCACAGGGCGGACGGTGTGGCCCGGCGCCAGGGCGAAATCGAAGCCCCGCGCCAGCATGGCGAGCGTCACGCAGGCCTCCTGCAGCGCAAAAGCCGAGCCAATGCAGACGCGCGGACCGGCGCCGAAGGGCAGATAGGCGAACCGGTCGACCGTTTCGCGCGCACCGGGCAGGAAACGCTCCGGGTGGAAGACGTCGGCCTGCGTCCACAGGGCGCGGTGCCGGTGCAGCACGTAGGGGGCGATGACCACCATCGTGCCGCGCCGCACCTCGTGGCCGGACAGGCGATCGGCGTCGCGGGCGACGCGGCTGATGGCGCTGATCGGGGGGTAGAGACGGTTCGCCTCGTCGATCACCGCGCGGGTCTCGATGAGGCGGTCGGCCAGCGTCGCCGGATCGCCGCCGTCGAGCTCGCGCTCGGCCTCGGCGCGCAGGCGCGCGCGCCATTCGGGCGACAGCGACAGGAGATAGAGGGACCAGGTGAGGCAGTTCGCCGTGGTCTCGTGGCCCGCGGCAATGAAGGTCAGGACATTGGCGCGCACCTCGCGCTCGGACAGGCGCGCGCCGGTCTGCGGATCGGTCGCGTTCAGGAGCAGCGTCAGCAGGTCCTGCGGCACCTCGTCCCGTGCGTCGGCGAGCCGCCGGCGGCGCGTCTCGATCAGCCGGTCGATCGTCTTCTCGAAGAAGCGCAGCGTCGACCAGACGGTCAGCCGACGCGGCCGCGGAATGGCCGCCGGCAGGCCGAGTATGTCGAACGGGTCGATGCGGCTCGCCACCTCGAAATAGCGCTGCATGGCGAGGCGCACCTCCTCGCGGTCGGCGCCGACGCCGTCGGAAAAGATTGTGCGCTCGAGCACGGCGAGCGTGAGACCGGTCACCTCGGCGGAAACGTCGACCGTCTCGCCGGCGCGCCGGTCCAGCCGCTCGACCAGGCCCTGCGCCTCGGCGACGACGGCGCCGGCGAAATTCATGACCGCACGTCGT
>JBQCFB010000179.1:0-2219 GCA_051959715.1 Pseudolabrys sp. | reverse complement strand
TGCAGCGGATGCGCGGCGAAGAAGGGCAGGTTGTAGAACAGCACGTAGCCGATGCGGCCGCCGAGGATGATGCCGAGCGTCACCCACAGCACGAAGTCGTCGAAGTCGGTCACGGTGACGGGCGGCTTGCCGCCCCACAGCCGCTCGGAGCGCACGAGCGCGCGCGCATAGGCCCAGCCGATCAGGATGCCGAAGATGTAGGCGAGCGCGTACCAGGGGATGGCGAAGGGGCCGATATGCACCAGCACCGGATCGATGTGCGGGTAGGGGATGACGAGAATGGGCATCGAGGAAGTCCCGGGACTGATGGCGCGCCCCCCGCGCGGTTCGCGCGGCATCCCTAGCACGGCAGGCCTTGCGGCGGCATGAACGCAACGCCATTGTGAAGCCAGGAGGCCTTTGACCCATGACCCAGACCAGCAACCGCATCTTCGACGAGATGGCCCGGCTCATGAACGACGCCGCCGGCGTCGCGCAGGGCGTGCGGCGCGAGTTCGACTCGCTGTTCCGCAGCCAAGCCGAGCGCATCCTGCGCGAACTGGACGTGGTGCCGCGCGAGGAATTCGAGGCGGTCAAGGAGATGGCCCGTCTCGCCCGCGAGGAGAATGAGGCGCTCAAGGCGCGCCTCGATGCGCTGGAGGCCAAGTCCGCGAAGAAGCCCAAAGCCGCTCCCGAAGGGCCGGCGGAGTAGAAACCGGCGCTTTTCGCGCATTCCTTGCGCTTTCAGGCCCTCGTCGCTATAAGCCAGCCCGAAACGCGGCCCCCGGCACCCCTGGAGGCTTGCCGCGTTCGTGGGCGGCCGTAAAAGCCGCCTTTTTCCATTGGCTTACAAGAGGTTACGACTATGGCAACCGTCCAGGAAATGAAGGCGACGGTGCGCTCGAAGGGCGGCAAGGGGGCCGCGCGGGCTGCACGGTACACCGGCAAGGTGCCGGGAGTGATTTACGGCGGCAACAAGCCGCCGATGATGGTCCTGCTCGACCATGACGAACTGCGCCAGCGCATCTATGCCGGGCGCTTCCTCACCACGCTCTATCAGATCGACGTCGACGGCGAGAAGCACCGCGTCATCCCGCGCGACTTCCAGCTCGATGCGATCAAGGATCTGCCGATGCACGTGGACTTCCTCCGCGTCGCGGAGGGCGCCACGATCCGCGTCAACATTCCGGTGCACGTGCTCAACGCCGAGCAGTCGCCTGGCGTGAAGCGCGGCGGCGCGGTCAACATCGTCACCCACACGGTGCTCGTGTCGTGTCCGGCCGATTCGATCCCCGGTTCGATCGACGTCGACATCGCCGGCGTCGACATCAACCATTCGAAGCATCTGTCCGACGTGAAGCTGCCGGCGAACGTGAAGGTGATCGCGCACGGTGACATCACGCTGGTCACGGTCGTGCCGCCGTCCGGCTACGCCGAAGAGCAGAAGGCTGCCGCCGAAGCCGCCGCCGCCGCCGCTGCTGCCGCCGCCGCTCCGGCCGCGGGTGCCGCTGCTCCGGCTGCGGGCGCCGCTCCGGCCGCAGGTGCTGCCGCTCCCGCCGCGGGCGCTGCCGCGCCGGCCGCGGGCGCTGCTCCGGCCAAGTCCGACAAGAAGTGAGGAGGCGCGTCAGCGCCTCCTTCCCTCTCGAGATCGACGTAGGGCGGCGCGCGCGCCGTTGACGCCATGCTGCTCTTCGTCGGCCTCGGCAATCCCGGTGCGCGTTACGCCGGCAACCGCCACAATGTCGGCTTCATGGCCGTCGAGGCGATCGCCAAGGCGCACCGCTTCGGCCCGTTCCGCCGCAAGTATCAGGGCGTCGCGGTCGAGGGCGACATTGCGCGCGAGCGCGTGCTGCTCCTGCTCCCGGGCACGTTCATGAACGAGTCGGGACGCGCCGTCGCGGAAGCTGCGCGCTTCTACAAGATCGCGCTTTCCGACATCGTCGTCTTTCACGACGAGGTCGATCTCGCGCCGGCCAAAGTGCGGGTGAAGGTCGGCGGCGGCGTCGCCGGTCATAACGGCTTGCGCTCGATCACCGCGCATGTCGGAAACGAGTACAAGCGCGTAAGGATCGGTGTCGGCAAGCCGCCGATCAAGGAGATGGTGCCGACGCACGTGCTGTCAGACTTCGCCAAGAGCGAGCGGCCGTGGGTCGAGGCGGTGTGCGATCTGATGGCCGACAATGCCGGCCTGCTTGTCGAGGGCAAGGATTCGAGCTTCCAGAACAAGGTCCATCTCGGGC
>JBQCFB010000178.1:0-20599 GCA_051959715.1 Pseudolabrys sp. | reverse complement strand
CTTGGCCGCCGTGTACATCTTCACGACCTGATATTGCGAACCGCCCATGTCGATGGCGAGCTGCTTGCCCTTGAGGTCGGCGAGCGACTTGATGCTCTTGTCCTTGGCGAAGATGACGAGGTCGGCGAGCGTGAAGCCGGTTCCGATAATGCGCACCGGCACGCCCTGCTCGGCGAGCTTCTGGAACACGGTCGGTCCGCCGATCAGCGCGTCGGTCTCGCCGGTCGCGAAGCCCGCATAGAATGCCGAGATCGACGGATAGGCGTGGATGTCGAGGGTGAAGCCGTGCTTGGCGTCGAAGCCGCGCGCCTTCATCACGTTCCAGACCAGCGGGTTGAACACCGGCAATGTCAGGCTCGACACCTTGATCACCGGCTTGTCCTGGGCGCGGACCGGGACGGCGACGGCGGCAGCCAGGGCTGCGGCGGAAGCGGTGAAAGCGCGGCGCGTCAGTTTCATCGACGTCATCCCCCTCGTGGCGCGCCGTGCCGGCGCATGTTGGCCTTATTGGGCCGCGAGACGCGGCAAAGCGCAATCCACCTGCGCGCGCGGGCGGCATCGGGTCGCGGGAGCCGCGTCCGGGCGCCTTGGCACTTTACCTGAATTCATTTGCGTGCAAACATTCTCGGAAGCCGACCGGAGCGGACGATGCCGCACATCACGACGCGGGATGGGACACGGTTGTATGTCGAGGAGGCCGGGCAGGGTACGCCCGTCGTCTTCGTCCACGAATATGCCGGCGACTTCCGCACCTGGGAGCCGCAGATGCGGTTCTTCTCGCGCGCGCATCGCTGCGTCACCTATTCGCAGCGCGGCTATCCGCCCTCCGACGTGCCGACCGACCCCGCGCGCTACGGCCAGGACCTCGCCCGCGACGACGTCGTTGCCGTCATGGACGCACTGAAGATCGACAAGGCGCATGTCGTCGGTCATTCGATGGGCGCGCTGACCGCGCTGCTGGTCGGGCTGAAATATCCGCAGCGCTGCCTGAGCGTCACCGCCGCCGGCTGCGGCTACGGCTCCAGCCCCGACCCGAAGATCGTCGAGGAAACGCGCGCCGCATCGCGCGAGACCGCGCGCATGTTCGAGACCGAGGATTTCAAGACGGCGTCGGCGCGCTACGCCGACGGCGCCACGCGTCAGACGCACAAGAACAAGGATCCGCGCGGCTTCGCCGAGTTCGCCGCCATGCTCGCCGAACATTCGCCGGTCGGCCACGCGCTGACCATGCGCGAATTGCAGGCGAAGCGGCCGAGCCTGTGGGAGCTCGAGGCCGAGCTCAAGACCATGTCGGTGCCGCTGCTCGTCCTGGTCGGCGACGAGGATGGCTGGTGCGTCGATTCCAGCATCTACCTCAAGCGGACCGTGCCGACCGCGGGCCTCTGCGTCATCCCGCGCGCCGGCCACACCATCACATCCGAAGAGCCGGCCGCGTTCAACGCCGCGCTCGCCGACCTGATCGCCAATGCGGAAGCCGGGCGCTGGATGGCGCACCGGGGCAAGTAGAGCAGTCTTTCAAGGAGAAGTGCGATGGACCTGAGGCTCAAAGGCAAGACGGCGGCTGTCACCGGCGGCTCGGAAGGCATCGGCAAGGGGATCGCGCTGGCGTTGGCCAAGGAAGGCGTCGACGTCGCCATCTGCGCGCGGCGCATGGAGCCCCTGAAGGCCGCCGCCGACGAGATCGCCAAGGCGACCGGGCGCAAGATCGTGCCGATCACCGCCGACCTGCGCAGCGACAAGGACGCGAAGGCCTTCATCGAGCAGGCGAACAAGGCGCTCGGCCGCATCGACATCATGATCAACAATGCCGGCTCGGCGGCTGGCGGCGTCATCGAGCACCTGACCGAGGACGACTGGGAGAAGGGACTCCAGCTCAAGTTCATGGGCTACGTGCGTTGCTTGCGCTACGTGCTGCCGCTGATGCGCGCGCAGGGCGGCGGCCGCGTCGTCAATCTCATCGGCAATGACGGTGTGAAGCCGTCCTACTGGGAAATCTGCCCCGGCGCAGCGAACGCGGCGGGCCAGAACCTGACGCTCTCGCTCGCCGGCCAGTACGGCAAGGAGAAGATCACCTTCGTCGCCGTCAATCCTGGCCCGGTTCGCACCGAGCGCTGGGCGGGACTCGTCGATGCGATGGCGCGCGACATGAAGATCCCGCGCGAAGAAGCGGACAAGCTGGCGCCGGCGTCGATTCCGGTCGGACGCATTGCTGAGGTCGAAGAGGTCGCCAACCTCGTCGTCATGCTCGCTTCGCCGCTGATGGACATGGTCAATGGCACGATGATCGAAATCGACGGCGGCCAGGACAAGCCGCTGATGGATCGGTTCCGCGACAAGCCGCGGGGCTGAAGACATTTGCGCGAGGGCACGATCTCTCCGCTGTCATGGCCGGACTTGTCCCGGCCATCCCGACAAGGCGGGGGGAGTGCCAGCGCAAACGGGGTCACCGGGAGAAGCCCGGTGACGACACGACTTGAAATGTGCTCGCCGCCGAACGCCCGCATCTGCGGCAACATGCCTGAAGCGTTCGCTTGACAAGTTTCGGAGTGCGGTCAGACTATTTGTACACAAACAAGTTCGCCATGCCGGAGGCGACGAAGACGTTGCAGACTTGAACCACATCGCACACGGTCGCGCATTCGATCGCGGCCGTCGCCATCGAGGGGAGAAGGGTCATGTTGCCAATGCGTCACGTCATCACTTTCGCGCTCGCCGCATCAGTCGCCGCATTCGCGGCTCCCGCGATGGCGCAGCAGACGATCAAGATCGGCGAGCTCAACAGCTACAAATCGCAGCCGGCCTTCCTCGACCCGTACAAGAAGGGTTGGGAGATGGCGGTCGAGGAGATCAACGCCAAGGGCGGCGTCAACGGCAAGAAGCTCGAGGTCATCTCGCGTGACGACGGCGCCAATCCGGGTGAGGCGGTTCGTGCCGCGGAAGAGCTCGTGACGCGCGAAGGCGTCGTCGCGATCGCCGGCACGTTCCTGTCCAATGTCGGTCTCGCCGTGACCAACTTCGCCGGCCAGAAGAAGGTGTTCTTCCTCGCCGCCGAGCCGCTGACCGACAAGGTCACCTGGCAGGAGGGCAACCGCTACACCTTCCGCCTGCGCGCCTCGACCTGGGAGCAGACCGCGATGCTGATGCCGGGCGCGGTCGCGGCCAAGAAGAAGCGCTGGGCGCTGGTCTATCCGAACTTCGAATACGGCCAGTCGGCCGCCGCCGCGTTCAAGGAGCTCCTGAAGAAGCAGCAGCCGGACGCCGAGATCGTCACCGAGCAGGCGCCGCCGCTCGGCAAGATCGACGCCGGCGCCGTGGCGCAGGCGATCGACGACGCCAAGCCGGACGCCATCTTCAACGTCGAGTTTGGTCCCGACCTCGCCAAGTTCGTGCGCGAGGGCAATACGCGCGGCATCTTCAAGAACCGCTTCGTTGTGAGTCTCCTGTCCGGTGAGCCGGAATATCTCGATCCGCTCAAGGACGAAGCGCCGGTCGGCTGGCACGTCACCGGCTATCCGTGGGACAAGATCAATACGCCGGCGCACAAGGCGTTCGTCGACGCGTACAAGAAGAAATATAACGACTATCCGCGCCTCGGCTCGGTGGTCGGCTACGTGACCATGACCTCGCTCGCCGCCGGCCTCGCCAAGGCCAACTCGACCGACACCGAAAAGCTGGTCGATGCCTTCAAGGGTCTCAAGCTCGACAGCCCGTTCGGTCCGTTCGAGTATCGCGCCAGCGATCATCAGGCGACGATGGGCTGCTTCGTCGGCAACATCGCGCTCGAGAACGGCAAGGGCACGATGGTCGATTTCAAATATGTCGACGGCGCTTCGGTGCTGCCTGGCCCGGCGGAAGTCGCCAAGCTCCGCCCGGCGAAGGATTGAGGGCAATCCTCGCCCCACGCTCGCTTCCCCTCTCCCCTTGGGGGAGAGGGTGCCCGAGCGGAGGCGAAGCCGAGCGTGGGCGGGTGAGGGGCTTGGCTAGAACGATGGAACGCTCCCTCACCCGGCTCGTTCGCTTCGCTCACTCGCCACCCTCTCCCACGAGGGGAGAGGGTAAGAGCGCCCGTGGCAGCGCCTAAATGTCTGTCTCCGCCTTCCTCTTTCAGGCGCTCAACGGGCTCTCCAGCGCCTCGGGACTTTTCCTCGTCGCGGTCGGCCTGTCGCTGATCTTCGGCGTCACCCGCATCATCAACATCGCGCACGGGTCCCTCTATATGCTGGGGACCTACATCGCCTATTCGATCGCGACGCGGATCGGCGGCGGGTTCGGCTATTGGGGCGCGATCGTCGCCACGGCGCTGATCGTCGGCCTGCTCGGCGCGCTGATCGAGATCGTGCTGCTGCGCCGCATCTATCGCGCGCCCGAACTTTTCCAATTGCTGGCGACCTTCGCGCTGGTGCTCGTCTTCAACGACGCCGCGCTCTGGCTCTGGGGCCCGGAAGACCTGCTCGGGCCGCGCGCGCCGGGCCTGCGCGGCGCCGTCGAGATTTTCGGCCGGCACCTGCCGAGCTACGACCTGTTCCTGATGTTCGTCGGCCCGGTGGTGCTGCTGATCCTGCATTTCAGCATCAAGGGCACGCGGTTCGGCCGCCTCATCCGCGCCGCGACGCAGGATCGCGAGATGGTCGGCGCGCTCGGCGTCAATCAGGCGGTGCTGTTCACGTCGGTCTTCGCGCTCGGCGCCGCGCTCGCGGGGCTCGGCGGCGCGCTCCAGCTCGCGCGCGAGCCGGCGAACCTCGGCACCGACCTCGTCGCGCTCGGCGACGCCTTCGTCGTCGTCGTGGTCGGCGGCATGGGCTCGATCACCGGCGCCTATCTCGCCGCGGTCATCATCGCCGAGGTGAAGGCGATCTGCATCGGCATCGGCGTCTTCCACATCGGCGCCTTCACCATCAATGCCTCGAAATTCACGCTGGTCGCGGAATTCCTGGTGATGGCGGTCGTGCTGGTCGCGCGGCCTTACGGCCTCATGGGCAAGCCGCAGGGTGCGGTGCGCTCGGTCGCCGAGCCGGAAGATCCGATCCGCCCGGCGACGCCGCTCCTGAAGATGCTCGGCGCACTCGTGCTGGTGATCCTGATCGCGCTGCCGTGGCTGGCGCAGGGCTCGCCCTACGTACTCGTGCTCGGCATCGACGTGCTGATCGCGGTGATCTTTGCCGTCAGCCTGCATTTCATCGCGGGCCCCGGCGGCATGCATTCGTTCGGCCACGCGGCCTATTTCGGGCTCGGCGCCTACGGGGCCGCGCTGCTCGTCAAATGGCTGGCGCTGCCGACGGGGCTCGCGCTCGTCGCCGCGCCGCTCGTTGCGCTCGCCGGTGCGCTGCTGTTCGGCTGGTTCGCCGTGCGGCTCTCCGGCGTCTATCTCGCCATGCTGACCTTGGCCTTCGCGCAGATCGTTTGGGCGACCGTGTTCCAGTGGGAGGAGCTGACCGGCGGGTCGAACGGCGTCATCGGCGTCTGGCCGAAGCCGCCATTCGACAGGACCGGTGCTTATTTCCTGTTGACGCTCGTGCTCGCGGTGGTCGCCGTGTTGATTTTACGGCGTATTTTGTTCGCGCCGTTCGGCTACGCCATGCGCGCCGGCCGGGACAATCCCTTACGTGCTGAAGCGATCGGCATCGACGTCAAGCGCGTGCACTGGCTCGGCTTCGCGTTGGCTGGCGCCGTATGCGGCATCGGCGGCGGCCTTTTCGCCTTCGCCAAGGGCTCAATATCGCCCGAGACAATCAGCGTCGGCCGTTCGATCGACGGCCTCGTCATGGTGCTGCTCGGCGGCATCCAGACATTGACCGGGCCGATCGTCGGCGCATCGTTCTTCGCCACGCTGCAAGATACGGTGATGCGCCAGACCGAATACTGGCGCGCGCTGCTCGGCGTCATCATCCTCGTTCTGGTGCTGGCATTCCCGCAGGGCATCGCCGGCGCGGCGGCGTCGCTGTTCGGGCGGAGGCGCGCGCCATGACCGTGCTCGCGGTCCGTTCTCTCAGCAAAGCGTTCGGCGGCGTGCACGCCGTCAATACGGCGAGCTTCGAGATCGGCGCCGGCGAATTCCTCGCCATGATCGGACCGAACGGCGCCGGCAAGTCGACCTGCTTCAACATGATCAACGGCCAGCTCACGCCGGACGACGGCGAGATCCTGCTCAACGGCGAGAACATTGCGGGCCTCGCGCCGCGCGCGGTGTGGCGTCGCGGCGTTGGCCGCACCTTCCAGCTCGCCGCGACCTTTGCCTCGATGACCGTCGCCGAGAACGTGCAGATGGCGCTGATCTCGCATGCCGGCGAGACCTACGGCCTGTGGCGGCCGGCGGCGTCGCGGCATCGCGAGCGGGCGCTCGATCTTCTCGCGCAAGTCGGCATGCGCGAGGCCGCCGACCGCCCGAGCCGCGCGCTCGCCTATGGCGACATCAAGCGCATCGAGCTCGCCATCGCGCTTGCCAATGAGCCGAAGCTTCTCCTGATGGACGAACCGACCGCCGGCATGGCGCCGCGCGAGCGCAACGATCTGATCGCGCTGGTCAAGCGGCTCGTCGTGGAGCGTGGCATCTCGGTGCTGTTCACCGAGCATTCGATGGACGTCGTCTTCGCTTATGCGGACAGGATCGTCGTGTTGGCACGCGGCCGCGTCATCGCCGACGGTAATGCTGCGGCGATCCGCGACAATGCGCAGGTGCGCGAGGTCTATTTCGGCACGGGGAAGACGTTCGCTCGGGGCCAGTCATGACCGCGCCGATGCTCGCAGTCGACAAGCTCAGCGCCTGGTACGGCGCCGCGCGCATCCTCTACGACCTCGACCTCACGGTCGGCCGCGGCGAGGTGGTGGCGCTGATGGGCCGCAACGGCGCCGGCAAGACGACCACCATGAAGACGATCATGGCGCTGATCGCGCAGCGCAGCGGCGTCGTGCGCTTCAATGGCGAGGACATCTCCCGCCTGAAGCCGTTCGAGATCGCGCGGCGGGGCCTCGGCTTCACGCCGGAGGACAGGCGCATCTTCGTTGACCTCACGGTGATGGAGAATCTCGACATCGGCCGCCAGCCGCCGCGCGCCTTTCCGGATGGCACGCCGGCGCCGGTCTGGACGTCCGAGAAGCTGTTCAAACTCTTTCCCAATCTCGCCGAGATGCCGGACCGGCCCGGCGGCCGCATGAGCGGCGGCGAGCAGCAGATGCTCACTGTCGCGCGCACCCTGATGGGCAATCCGCTCCTCGTGCTGCTCGACGAGCCTTCGGAGGGCGTATCGCCGTTGATCGTCGAGCAGATGGCCAACACCATCATCGAGCTCAAGCGCGACGGGCTGTCGATCCTGCTGTCCGAGCAGAACGTGCATTTTGCACGGCTGGTCTGCGACCGCGCCTATGTTTTGGAAAAGGGCCAACTCATGTGGCAGGGTGCCATGGACGAACTCGACCGGAATCAGGAGGTGCAGCGCGCCTATCTGACGGTCTGACGGCGCGGCCCAATTTGGCAAATTATTCCAGTGCCGCGGCGGAATAGGCCTTTCTCCGGCGCGTCGTACCGGTCATCATGCAAGGCGCTGCGGGCGAATCCGGCCCGCTCGGGAAATGGAAAGCGCATGCCGCGCGACAAGCTCAAGCTCACGCCCGCCACTGAAGGCGCCGGCTATCTGCTCGACGAGCAGGTCGGCTTCCTCATGCGCGTCGCCATGCAGCGGCACACGTCGATCTTTACCTCGCGCATGAACGAGGGCCTGACGCAGACGCAGTTCGCCGCGCTCGCCAAGCTCTACGAGGTCGGGCCGTGCTCGCAGAACCATCTCGGCCGTCTGATCTATCTCGATGCGGCGACGATCAAGGGCGTGGTCGACCGCCTGTCGCTGCGCGGCTTCGTCAGCGCGCTCAACGATCCGAAGGACCGGCGTCGGCGCGCGGTCGCGCTGACCGATCGCGGGCGCGAGGCGACCGAGGAGGCAATCAGGATCGCCGGCGACATCACTGCCGCGACGCTGACGCCGCTCACGGCTGACGAGCAGCGCACGATCGCGCGGCTGTTGAAGAAGCTGACCTGACAATTTCTTGACGGCGGGCCTGTGGCGCGCGACCGGAAAAGGTCGTGACGGCCTAGGCCGCCTTGCAGTGCGCGCAGACGCCGGAGATCTCGATCACCGGCGTCTTCGGCGAAAAGCCGGCGGCGCGCGAGGCGGTGCGGATCGTTTCGGCGACCGCGGCGGCGGCGGCTTCGCCGACCGCACCGCACTTCTCGCAGATCAGGAACACGACCGGGTCGCCGCTTGCATGATTGTGCACGCAGGCGATGAATGCGTTGCGGCTCTCGATGCGATGCACGAAGCCCTGCTCGCGGAGAAAGTCGAGCGCGCGGTAGATGGTGATCGGAGCCGGGCGGGTGCCATCGTCGGCGAGCCGGTCGATCAGTTCATAGGCGCCGAGCGGCGCGTGGCTCGCGAGCAGAGCCTCGAGCACGTGGCGGCGGATCGGCGTTAGTCGTTCCTTGCGTTCTTCGCAGAGCGCCTCGGCATGGGCGATGGCGTCGCTGGCGCAGCGGCCATGATCGTGACCCGGCGCCGGAAAGATCGCGTGCTTGCGTGCCACCATCTGCTCCTGTTGCGAGTCCAGTGTAGTCCTGCCCGGCCGAAGGTGAAATCGGCCCGCTGGTCTCACCCATCCTAGATAGTATTGCACCGCAGCAAAATTAGGGGCAGGGTCCGCGCCTGTTCCATTCGCCGCACTTTCTGAAGAGGTCGACATGCTGAAGGGCAAGACTGCGCTGGTCACCGGTTCCACCTCGGGCATCGGGCTCGCCATCGCCCGCGCGCTGGCCAAGGACGGCGCCAACCTCATGATCAACGGCTTCGGTGACAAGGCGGCGATCGAGCAGGAACGGGCAGGGCTGGAGAAGGAGTTCGGCGTGAAGGCACGCTATTCGGCGGCCGACATGTCGAAACCGGCGGAGATCGCCGCGATGATCGCGGAGGCGGAGAAGGATTTCGGGTCGCTGGACGTGCTCGTCAACAATGCCGGCATCCAGCACGTCGCCAACATCGAGGATTTCCCGATCGACCGCTGGGACGCGATCATCTCCATCAACCTGTCATCGTCGTTCCATACCATCCGCGCCGCCATGCCGGGCATGAAGAAGCGTAAATGGGGCCGCATCATCAACATCGCCTCGGCGCACGGCCTCGTCGCGAGCGCCCAGAAGGTCGCTTACGTGGCCGCCAAGCACGGCCTTGTTGGGCTGACCAAGACGGTGGCGATCGAGGCGGCCAATGACGGCGTCACCTGCAACGCGATCTGCCCCGGCTGGGTGCTGACGCCGCTGGTGCAGAAGCAGGTCGACGCGCGCGCGAAGCAGAGCGGCCAGACAAACGAAGAGGCTAAGGTGGCGCTTCTCTCCGAGAAGCAGCCGATGCACGAATTCTCCAAGCCGGAAAACATCGGCGCGCTCGCCGTCTTCCTCGCCTCCGACGCGGCGGCCTCGATCACCGGCTCGTCCTACTCGATCGACGGCGGCTGGACCGCGCAGTGATCGATCTTCTCGCGCGCGCCTTCGGCTCGGCGCGCGGAGAGCCGAGCGGGCCGAAGCGTATCAATCTCGCCCTGCAGGGCGGCGGCGCGCATGGCGCCTTCACCTGGGGCGTGCTCGAGCATCTGCTCGAAGACGGCCGGCTCACGGTCGAGGGCATTTCCGGCACCTCGGCAGGCGCTGTGAACGCGGTGATGCTCGCCGACGGCCTGCGTATCGGGCCGGACGAGGCGCGCAAGCGCCTGTCCGACTTCTGGCGCGCGGCGAGCCTCGGCGGAGACCTGCCGGCCTTGCAGCGCGCGGTGCTCAATCGACTGTTCTCGCTATTGCCGGAAGAAGGTTCGCCCGGCTTCGATTGGCTCAATGCCTGGTCGAAGTATCTCTCCCCGTATGACGTCAACCCGCTCAACATCAATCCGCTGAAAGACCTGATCGAGCGCTTCGTCGACTTCGAGAAGTTGCGGGCCGATCCGCGTGCGCTGTTCATCGCCGCGACCAATGTGCAGACCGGCCGCCTGCACATCTTCCCGCGCGACAAGATCTCGGCCGAAGCGGTGATGGCTTCGGCCTGCCTGCCGGCGGTGTTTCGCGCCGTGGAGATCGACGGCGTGCCCTACTGGGACGGCGGCTATCTCGGCAATCCGGTGCTGTTCCCGTTCTTCCGCGCCACCGCGACCGAGGATGTGCTGATCGTGCAGATCAATCCGCTGGTGCGGAAGAAGGTGCCGCACTCGACGCGCGAGATCGTCGCGCGCGTCAACGAGATCACATTCAATTCGGCGCTGATGGCGGAACTGCGCGCCATCGAATTCGTCAACCGGCTGATCGAGCAGGGCCGCGTGCCGCACGGCACCGGGCCGAACGAGTACCGCCGCATCCGCGTGCACCGCATCGTGCTTGAGGGGCTGGGCGAGCGTTTTTCCTCCGCGAGCAAACTGCGCAACGACCTCGAATCGTTCGAGCTCCTGCGCAAGCTCGGTCACCGCGCCGCGCGACGCTTCCTCGACGCGCACTACGACGAGATCGGCGTTCGCTCAAGCGTCGACCTCAAGGCGGAGGTCGCGGCGGAGCGGGGGTGATATAGTGGCGAGATGAGCATTCTCACCGCCAAGGTCGGGCCGGCGAGCCTCGACATCATCGTTGCCGACATCACGACGCTCGACGTCGATGCGATCGTGAACGCGGCCAACCGCAAGCTCCTGGGCGGCGGCGGCGTTGACGGCGCCATTCACCGCGCGGCGGGACCCGGTCTGCGTCAGGAATGCGTCAAGCTCGGCGGCTGCGACACCGGCTCGGCCAAGATTACCGGCGGACACAACCTGAAAGCGCGGCACATCATCCATGCCGTCGGCCCGGTGTGGAATGGCGGCGGAGCAGACGAGGACGCGCTGCTCGCCGGCTGCTATCGCACCGCGCTCGATCTCGCCGCGCAGGTGCAATTGTCGTCGATCGCCTTTCCGGCGATCTCGACAGGCGTTTACGGCTTTCCGGCCGACCGCGCGGCACGCATCGCGGTCGGCACCGTGCGGACGGAATTATCTGCGGCGCCGCGCGGGCTGACGCAGGTCACCTTCTGCTGCTTTTCGGATGCGAGCGCAGCGTATCACAGGGACGCGTTCGCGGAGCTGGGGCTGGCTTGAGTTACACCTTGGGTGCCACGTCCAGACGAACGATCCAGTCTTCCATGCCAGGCTTCGCCGCCGGATAGATCTTCAGCACGTCAGGATCGTGGCCCGGCACGAAATGATGCCGCGACGAGGCCAGCTTCCGAAGCTTCTTGTAGCCCTCGAGCGTGTCGGCGACCGAATAGGTGATCGGGAACACGCGACCTTCATCCATGTGCGAATAGAGATGGCAGGCGTCGGAGGCGACGACGACATAGCCGCGCTGCGTCTTCACCCGCACCGATTGGAGGCCCTTCGAGTGGCCGCCGATCTTGTGCACGGTAATGCCCGGCGCGATCTCGTCGTCGCCGTCGTGGAAGTCGACGCGATAGTCGAACACCTTCTTCACCATCGCCTGCACGTCGCTCTGCGAGAACGGAACGCGCAGCATCTGGTGGCACATGCAGCGGCCCGTGCAATAGGCCATTTCGGTATCCTGGATATGATAGCGCGCGTTCGGGAACAGGTCGTAATTGCCGGCATGGTCCCAATGCATGTGCGTGGCGATGACGTGATCGACCTTGCCGGGATCGATGCCGAGCGCCTTCAGGCCTTCGCCGACCGGCTTGGTGATCTTGCGGCCGCGTTCCTTCGCCGCGGTCTCGTCGAAGCCGGTGTCGCAGACGAAGGTGCCGTGCGGCCCCTTGATCACCCAGACGTAATAGGAGATCGACGTCATCTCGTCGTGGGGGTCGCCGAAGATGTAGTTCTCGGCGCGCTTGCGCGCATGCGAGCCGTAGCAGATGGCATAGACCTCGTGGATGTCGTCGCTCATCACTTCTTGCCTCCGATGGTCACGCCCGCTTCGGTCTCGATCAGCTTGACGATCGAGGTGAAGTCGCTGTCCCCGCCGTATTTGGCGTTCGTCGCTTCCCACTGACCGAGCGTCGTCTCCATCATCGGGTGCGGAACATCGACGCTCTTCGCCTCCTCGAAGCAGAGCTTGACGTCCTTGAGCATCAGTGCGGTGGCGAAGCCGTAATCGAAGGTGCGCGGCAGGATCGACTGCGGGAATTTCTGGTCCGAGGCGCGCGAGCGGCCGGAGCCGGCATTGATGACGTCGATCATCACCGCAGCGTCGAGCCCGGCCTTCACGCCCATGGCGACGGCTTCGGCGGTCGCAGCCATGGCGCTCGCCGAGAGGAAATTGTTGGCGAGCTTCATGGTCTGCGCCATGCCGGGCTTGTCGCCGATGATGAAGGTCTTGCCGAACAAGGCGAGCACGTCCTTCACGATGTCGACGTCCGCCTTCGGGCCCGACACCATCACGGCGAGCGTGCCTTTCGCCGCGCCGACGACGCCGCCGGAGACGGGGCAATCGATTTGCACAATGTTCTTCTTCATCAGCGTCTCGGCGATTTTGATCGCGGTGCGCGAGCCGGTCGTGGACAGGTCGATCAAGCGCTTGATGCGCTTGCCGAAAATGACGCCGCCCTCGCCGAGCGCGACTTTCTCCGACACGGCGAGCGAAGGCAGGCTCGCCATCACCGTCTCGGTGCGGTCTGCGACGTCTTGAGGCGAGGAGGCGACCTGCGCGCCCAGCGCCACCAGCGGCGCGACCGCATCGTTGCGCGTGTCGTAGACGACGAGCTTGTGGCCGGCGTCGATGAGGCGGCGGGCCATGGGCGCGCCCATGTTGCCCAGGCCGATGAATCCAATGTCCATGGATGACTTCCCGAAATGGTCGTGCGTAAGGCCCGCGACTGTGCCTCACGCGACAGGCCTTGTCAGGCCGTCTTCCGGGAACCCAGCTCTGCTAACCCGTTGGTGCGCCGCAACAATTTTGTACTTGAACTTATTATAAGGATGCTTATTATATCGGGGCTAACAGAAGAACGGTTCCATGGCCCCCGTCCCCATCTCACGTGAAATCGCGATCAGCATCATTGACGTCGCGCGGATGCTGAAGACCTATGCCGACCAGCGCGCGCGCCAGTTCGGCATTTCGCGCGCGCAGTGGACGGTGCTGATGCGCCTCGACCGCTTCGAGGGCCTGAAGCAGTCGGAGCTTGCCGAAGTGCTCGACCTCCAGCCGATCTCGCTGACGCGCCTGCTCGACCGTCTCTCCGAGAACGGACTGATCGAGCGACGTCCCGATCCGAACGATCGCCGCGCGAACCGGCTCTATCTGACGCCGGCCGCGCGGCCGCTGCTCAAGCAGCTCTCCGAGCTCGGCGAGGACATGATGGCGACGGTGCTCGACAAGATCGACGAGCCGGCCCGCGCGCATCTGCTGAGCGATCTCGACACCATCAAGGACAGCCTCCGTGCCGCCATCGCGCGCAACGGCAATGGCGGCCACGAACAAACTGCGACCGGTTAAGGACATGAGTGACAAGGCATTGAAGATCGTTCCGGCTCCCGAAGCGAAGGCGTCGCCGGACGCGAAGTCGGACGGCGCGCAGTCGGCGCCGGCGCCGCGCGGCAATCGCAAGCGGCTGCGCATGATCCTGCTCGTCGTGCTGCCGGCGCTCGCGCTCATCGTCGGCGGTCTCGCCTACCTGATGGGCGGCCGCTACATCGAGACCGACAACGCCTATGTCGGCGCGCAGAAGGTGCTGATCACGCCGGACATCTCCGGCAAGATCGTGCACGTCGCCGTGCGCGAAGGGCAGCATGTCAATCCGGGCGACGAGCTCTTCACGCTCGACAAGCAGCCTTACGAGCTCGCGCTTCAGGGCGCACAGGCCAAGCTCGACGCCGCGAAGACCAATTACAGCAAGGCCAAGCTGACGCTGTCGTCGCTCACCGAACTCGCCGTCCTGGCGCAGAAGAATGCCGACCTCAAGCGCCGCGATGTCGAACGCAAGCAGAAGCTGCTGTCGTCGCAGGCCGGCTCGCAGGCCGACGTCGACACGTCGGCGGCCGGGCTCGTTTCGGCGGAACTGCAGGCGAAGTTCACGCAGCAGCAGCGCGACACGACGCTGAGCCAGTTGCTCGGCGATCCGAACCTGCCGCTGGAGCAGTTCCCCGAATACGCGCAGGCCAAGGCCGCGCTGGACAATGCGCAGCGCGATCTCGCGCACACCGTCGTCCGCGCGCCGATCGCCGGCATCGCGACACAGGTCGACTCGATCCAGCTCGGCCGCTACGTCGCGGCCGGCACGCCGGTGTTCAGCGTCGTCGACGACGAGACGCCGTGGGTCGACGCCAATCCGAAGGAAACCGACCTCACCTATCTGCGCATCGGCCAGAAAGTGACGCTCGACGTCGATTCCTTTCCCGACCACACGTTCACCGGCACCGTGACTTCGGTCAGCCCCGGCACCGGCGCGCAGTTCTCGATCTTGCCGCCGCAGAACGCGAGCGGAAACTGGGTCAAGGTCGTGCAGCGCGTTCCCCTGCGCATCACGTTCGACAAGGACAGCGCCACGCGCCTCCTGCGCGCGGGCATGAGCGTCAACGTCTCGATCGACACGCACCACAGCCGCTGGCCGTCTTGGCTCGGCGGCGGCGTGTCGGCGCAGGAGGCGGCCGGGCCTTCCGCCAGGTAAGCGCGCGATGTCTCCTTCAGTCACCAGCGGGATGACGCCGAAGTTCCAGCGCACGATGGTGACGGTCTGCGCCATGGCCGCCACGATCATGCAGGCGCTGGACACGACCATCGCCAACGTGGCGCTGCCCTACATGCAGGGCTCGCTGTCGGCGTCGCAGGACCAGATCAACTGGGTGCTGACGTCCTACATCGTCGCGGCCGCCATCATGACGGCGCCGATCGGCTGGCTCGCCGACCGCTTCGGCCGCAAGAAGCTGTTTATCGTCTGCGTCGGCGGCTTCACGATCGCGTCGCTGCTCTGCGCCACCGCGCAGAACATCGAGCAGATCGTGCTCTATCGCCTGCTGCAGGGCATGGGCGGCGCGGCGCTGGTGCCGCTGTCGCAGGCCGTGCTGCTCGACTCCTATTCGGTCGAAGAGCGCTCCGGCGCCATGGCGATCTGGGGCATCGGCGTCATGCTCGGCCCGATCATGGGCCCGACCATCGGCGCCTGGCTGACCGACAATTACTCCTGGCACTGGGTGTTCCTGATTAACCTGCCGATCGGCGTCATCACCGCGCTCGGTCTCATGGTGTTCATGCACGAGACCAAGCTCCAGACGCATCTGCGCTTCGACTGGTTCGGCTTCATCGCGCTCGCCGTCGGCATCGGCTCTCTGCAATTGCTGCTCGACCGCGGCGAGGAGGTCGGCTGGTTCGGCGCGCGCGAGATCTGGATCGAGGCGATCATCGCCGCTTTCGGCTTCTGGTATTTCTTCGCGCATTCGCTGACCACCGACGAGCCGTTCGTGCGGTTCGAGATGTTCAAGGACCGCAACTTCGTCTCCGGCGTCGTGTTCATGGTCGTGATCGGCGTGGTGCTGTTCGGCACCATGGCGCTGGTGACGCCGTTCATGCAGAACCTGCTTGGATACCCGATCCAGACGGCCGGCTTCCTGCTCGGCTCGCGCGGTCTCGGCACGCTGTTCACGATGATGGTGGCGCCGCGGCTGATGCGGCACATCGAGGTCCGCTGGCTCATCCTCGCCGGCCTGCTTATCACCGGCTGGACGCTCTGGGTGTTCACCGGCTTCTCGCTCGACACCACCCAGTACACTATCGTGACGTCGTCGATCGCCCAGGGCGTCGGCCTCGGCCTCCTGTTCGTGCCGATCACGACCGCGGCGTTCTCGACGCTGCCCGGGCACCTACGCACCGGCGGCACGGCCATCCTGACGCTGGTGCGCAACATCGGCTCTTCTGTCGGCATCTCCATGGTGATCGCGCAGCTCACCAGCACGACGACCTACATGCATGCGCGGCTGACCGAGGACGTGACGCCGTTCAACAATGCGCTCCAGATGCCGGACGTGCATTCGATCATCGACCTCGCGAGCGACGCCGGGCGCGCGCTGCTCGACCAGATCGTGACGCAGCAGGCGATGCTGATCGCCTACCTCAACGACTACAAGCTGCTGATGTATCTCACGCTCGCGGTGATCCCGCTGATCTTCATCATCGGCAGCACGCGCAACAAGCCGGCCGCGGCCGGCGGCGGGCACGACGACGAGCCGATCGTGATGGAGTAGGCCGGCTAGACGGCCACTTTCGTCAGGAAGCGCTCGACCGCGCCGCGCAGGCTGGCGCTCGCGCCCTCGACCGATTCAGATGCCGCCAGCACGGTCTGCGCCGACGATTGCGTCTGGTTGGCGGCGTTCACGACTTCCGTCAGCACCGCGTCGATGATCTTCGAGCCGTCGGCCGTGCTCGTCACGCTGTGCGAGATCGAGCCGGTGGCATGGGTCTGCTCCTGCGCCGAGGCGGCGACCGAATCCATGTAGCTGTCGACTTCCTTCATCCGCATGGCCATGCGGGCGATCGCCTCGACGGATTGCTTCGTCGAGCCCTGGATATCCAGGATCTGGCTCGAAATCTCCTCGGTCGCGTTCGCTGTCTGGATCGACAACGCCTTCACTTCGGAGGCGACGACGGCGAAGCCGCGGCCGGCCGCGCCGGAGCGCGCCGCTTCGATGGTCGCGTTGAGCGCCAGCAGGTTCGTCTGCTCGGCGATGTTGCGGATCAACTGCACGACATCGCCGATCTTCTGCGAGGTCATGGCCAGCCGGTCGATGCCGGCATTGGTGGTCTGCGCCTCGTCGAGCGCGAGGCGCACGACGCGGGTCGCATTGGCGAGACGCTGGTCCACCTCGCAGGCGGCGGCGGACAGTTCCTCGGTCGCCGCGGCGACGATCTGCACGTTGCCGACAGCCTCGTTCGAGGTTTGCAGGGCGCTCTCGGCGCGCTGCGTCGTGTGCTCGGAGACCTTGAGCAGGCTCGCGGCGGCGCTGCGCATCTGGCCGGCGCTCTGCGTGACGCTGGCGATCAACGCCTCGGCGCCCCTGCGGAACTCGACGATGGCGTCCTCGGTCGTGGCGCGCCGCGCTTCCTGCTGTTGCAGGGCGATGCGCTGCTCTTCGTCGCGCCGCCGCTCGGTGATGTCCTCATGCGTGGTGATCCAGCCGCCTTTTTCGATCGGATGGTTGGTCACGAGATAGAGACGGTCGCCGTGCGATTTGACCTCGGCGACTGTCGTGCGGCCCTCGCGATACGATTTGAGGAAGTCGTCGCGATACTTGGCGATGTCGACATTGAACGAGCCCTTGCTGGCGCGCTTCTCCAGCACTTCGGTCAATGTCGAGCCCGGCTTCACGTCGCCCGGCTTGAGCCCGTACATGCGGTGATATTGCGCGTTGCAGATGACCAGACGTTCCTCGGCGTCGAACACGCTCAGGCCCTGGGTCATGCTGTCGAACGCCGTGCGCATCTGGGAATCCTGGCGCTCGAGCCGGCCCGTGAACCTGATGCTCCACAGGCCCCGCGCGACGTGGCTGAGGATGGCGGCGACGCCGGCGAGCAGAGCAAGGCGCAGCGTCTCGGACGCCGACGGCAGCAGCCAGGCCGCTGCGTCATCGGCCAGATAGAAGAGCGCGGCGAGACACACGGCGAACGACACGACGCCGACGGCCGAGCCCGACAGCAGGCTGCGTATGCGGCCGGACATGAAAGGTGCGGTCGATGATTGTGGGCGATCCATTGGCACGCAAACGCTAGCGCGCATCCGTTTACGCGCGGTTAAGCATTTGCCTTGCGCCGGCCGCGAAAACCCGCGGCCAGCGCGCATGGTGGTGGCTATTTTGTGCCGATGGCGGCGATCACGCGCGGCAGGATCGCCGCGGCGACGCGTCGATGCGACTGCGCCGTAATGTGGTGGTGCGGGTCGCCTGCGATCCACGCCGCGGAGCCTTCCTTCTGCGGCCCGACGATCGACGGATAGGAGACGAAGACGGGCTTGGCGCCGGCGGCGCGGATTTTCGCTTCGATCCGGCCGCGGTTGGCCTTGCGCGCGCCTTCCGAAACGCCGCTGTCTCGGTCATTGCCGCCGCCGACGTCGAACACGACGACACGCGTGCCGCTTGGGATCGCGCCGGCCTGGCCGGCGATCTGTTCGCTGGTCGCGCCCCGCGCGGCGTGAACCGACATGTCGATATCGTAACCCTTCGCCCGCAGCATCGCTTTGAGCTGCGCCGGCCACGCCGCCGCGCTTCCGACCGCCGATCCGGCGGCGTTGCTGGCCCCGAGCACGACGATCCTGACGCTCTCGGCCCGCGCCGCGGTCCACGGCAACAGCACGAGCATCAGCGCGCAAGCACTCGCCAGGCGCGCAGCGCGCGCCATCGTAACCCTGATCATGGATGTGTCCCCCCAGCCCCCGCGCACATGCTGGCACGGCGCCGGGACGAAGGACAAGGCTAGCGGCGGCCGAACTCCTTGCGGACGGCGTCCGAGTGCTGGCCAAGCGCCGGCACGGCGCCATAGCTTCGCTGCTCGCCGGCGAAGATCGGCGCCGGCGCTGGCGTCTGCAACGGCCCGGTCGGCGAGCCGACAGTAATGCGCCGCAGGTGCGGATGCCTCAGCAGGAGTTCCCAATCGTTGACGCGGCCGAAGCCGATCTCGGCCTTGGCGAGCATGGCTTCGAGCTCCGTCGCGTCGTGCTGCGCGAAGACGCGCGCGACGATGCCGTCGGTCTGCGGCCGGTTGGCGACGCGCTTGGTGTTGGTGGCGAAGCGCTCGTCGGTGCCGAGCGAGGCGTCGCCGAGGACCTTGTCCGCCAGCACGCGCCATTCGCGGTCGTTCTGGATCGAGATCAGGATGTCGCCGCCATCGCGCGTCTTGAACACGCCGTAGGGCGAGATGCCGGCATGCGCGAGCCCGATGCGCTTGAACGGCGTGCCCCATTCGCCGTGCAGCAGCGGCACGGTCATCCACTCGGCCATGCCGTCGAACATGGAGATGGAGATTTCCGCGCCTTCGCCGCTCTTGCCGCGCGCGATGAGCGCTTCGAGGATCGCCATGTAGGCGTTCAGCCCCGCCGCGATGTCGACGACGGACACGCCGACGCGCGCCGGCGCCTGGGGTCCGCGGGTGACGGAGGCGACGCCCGACTCCGCCTGGATCAGCAGGTCGTAGGCCTTGCGCTGCGCGTAAGGCCCGCTCTCGCCGTAGCCGGAGATCGAGCAGCAGATGAGCTTGGGATAATCCTTGCGCAGCCGCGACACGGCAAAGCCGAGCTTGGCCAATGCACCGGGCTTGAGGTTCTGCACGAACACGTCGGCCTTCGCGAGCATGGCGCCGAGCAGCGCCTTGTCCTCGGGCTTCGTCAGGTCGACGATCACCGACTCCTTGCCGCGGTTGAGCCAGACGAAATGCGTGCTCTCGCCGTGCACGACATGGTCGTAGTCGCGGGCGAAGTCGCCTTCGGGGCGCTCGAGCTTGATGACGCGCGCGCCGGCATCGGCGAGGCGGCACGTGCACTGCGGCGCGGCGACCGCCTGTTCGATCGAAACGACGAGAAGTCCGGAGAGGGGAAGGGGCATTTTTTACCTCTCCCCGCCTGCGGGGAGAGGTCGGTTTCCGCCGGAGGCGGAAACCGGGTGAGGGGGCGTCTCCGTCCGCAGGGCCTCAGCAATTGTCTCCAGCACGCCGTCCATATTTCCCATCACGTCGTTTTTCCAGAATCTCAGAATGCGATAATTGTGCTCGCGCAGCCACCGGTCGCGCGTGACGTCACGCGGGTTGTCTGCATGCTGACCGCCGTCAACCTCGACGACCAGCCGCCGCTCTCGGCAGATGAAATCGACGACGTAGCGGCCTAGGGGTTGCTGGCGAACGAATTTTTGGCCGTCGATGCCACGGGCGCGCAATCGATGCCAGAGGCGTGTTTCGGCCGAGGTGGAATCGCGCCGCAAGCGGCGGGCAAGTCCGGTCCTGATCGTGTCAGCGCTCCGCATCGGTGCGATGCCCCCTCACCCGACCGGCCTCGCTGCGCTCGGCGGTCGACCTCTCCCCGCCAGCGGGGAGAGGTAAGCGTGCCGTGCGGCATGGTCCGAATCAATACGACCGGGGCAAGCCCAGCACGTGCTCGGCCAGATATGACAGGATCATGTTGGTCGAGATCGGCGCCACCTGGTAGAGCCGCGTCTCGCGGAACTTGCGCTCGACGTCGTATTCCTCGGCAAAGCCGAAGCCGCCATGCGTCTGCACGCACATATCGGCCGCCGCCCATGAGGCGTCGGCGGCGAGCAGCTTCGCCATGTTCGCTTCCGCGCCCATGTCCTCGTGCGCCTCGTAGCGGCGCGTCGCCTCGTGCACCATCAATTCGGCCGCGCGCATCTGCGCGTAACAGCGCGCGATCGGGAACTGCACGCCCTGGTTCTGGCCGATCGGCCGCTCGAACAGGACGCGGTCCTTGGCGTAATCGGTCGCCTTGCGGATGAACCACTTGGCGTCGCCGACGCACTCGGCGGCAATGAGGATGCGCTCGGTGTTCATGCCGGAGAGAATGTAGCGGAAGCCGTTGCCTTCCTCGCCGATCAGGTTCTCCGCCGGCACGCGCAG
>JBQCFB010000177.1:0-2516 GCA_051959715.1 Pseudolabrys sp. | reverse complement strand
GTCTCGATGAGATAATCGATCGGCCGCGCCAGTTGCTCGGCGAGGAACACGACCGGCAGGATGTAGGCGATCAGCAGCAGCGCGTGCCAGGCGAGCGAGGGCGTGGCGTGGTGGCCGTGCGACACCGGCTCGTCGCCCTCGGTGAAATAGCCGCGGTGGCGGCCGGTCTGCACGGCGAGGAAAGCGATATACAGCCCGCACGAGACGATCATCAGGAACATCTGCTGCGCAAACGACAATGTCGGGCCGGGCGTCGTCGTGGTGAAGTTGGCGAGCGTCAGCGTCAGCACGGCGAGCGGGATGATGACGCCGAGATAGGCGTTGGCGCCTTGCAGGTTGTAATGCTGCTCGCGGTGGCGGAAGCCGCCGAGCAATAGCGCCGAGCCGACCACGCCGCCGAGGATGATCATGACGATCGAGAACAGCGTGTCACGCACCAGCGTCGGATTGTTCTCGCCGTGCAGCATCACCGCCGAGATGCTCATGACCTCGATGCCGGTGACGGCCAGCGTCAGCACCAGCGTGCCGTAGGGCTCGCCGAGCATCTCGGCGACGCGGTCGGCATGACGCACGACGGCGAGGGCGGACGCGAGAATTACGCCGAACAGCCAGGCGAAGATCAGCGCCAGCCAGAGCGGCTCGGACATGCGGGAGAAAAGGACTTCGCCGCGAAGCGCGAAGACAAGGCAGGTGGCGATGCTCACGGCGAGCATCCATTCGCCGGCGAGGCCGCGGGCCATTGCTTTGACGTCTGTGCCTTTCACATCGTCGCCCGCGGGTCGGAGGCGCGCCGGCGTCTGACCGGCGCGCTATGGGTTCAGGTCAGCGCGGCAGCGTGGTCGCGCCCATCAGGAACTTGTCGACCGCGTGCGCGCACTGGCGGCCTTCGCGGATCGCCCACACGACCAGCGACTGGCCGCGGCGCATGTCGCCGGCGGCAAACACCTTCGGCACCGAGGTGAGATAGCCATTGGTGTCGGCGGAGACGTTGCCGCGGTTGTCGAGGGCCACGTCGAGCGTCTTGACCAGGCCCTCGTGCACCGGATGGACGAAGCCCATGGCGAGCAGGACGAGGTCGGCTTCGATAACGAACTCGGAGCCCGGCACCGGCTGGAACTTGGCGTCGACGTGCACGCAGTGCAGCTTCTTCACCGCGCCGTTCTCGCCCGAGAACTTCTGCGTCAGCACCGCGAACTCGCGACTCGCGCCTTCCTCGTGGCTGGAGGAAACGCGCAGCTTGATCGGCCACAGCGGCCAGGTCAGGTCCTTGTTCTCGTGCTCGGGCGGTTCCGGCATGATCTCGAAGTTCGTCACCGAGACCGCGCCCTGGCGGATCGAGGTGCCGATGCAGTCGGAGCCGGTGTCGCCACCGCCGATGACGACGACCTTCTTGCCGGTGGCGAGGATCGGCGCGACGTCGCCGACGCCTTCGCCCGACACGCGGCGGTTCTGCTGCGGCAGGAAGTCCATCGCGAAATGGATGCCGTTGAGATCGCGGCCCGGGATCGGCAGGTCGCGCGGCTTCTCTGCGCCGCCGGCGAGCACGACTGCGTCGTGCTCCTTGACGAGCTTGTCGACGGGCATGCTCACGCCGACATGGACGCCGTAATGGAAGGTGACGCCTTCGGCCTGCATCTGCGCGACGCGGCGGTCGACGTGGACCTTCTCCATCTTGAAGTCCGGAATGCCGTAGCGGAGCAGGCCGCCGGCCTTGGTCCAGCGCTCGTAGACGTGGACGTCATGGCCGGCACGCGCGAGCTGCTGCGCGCACGCCATGCCGGCCGGTCCGGAGCCGACCACGGCGACCTTCTTGCCGGTCTTCACGCCGGCGACTTCGGGCTTGAGGCCCTGCTCGATGGCGCGGTCGGCGATCGCACATTCGATCGTCTTGATGGTGACCGGGTTGTCGTCGATGTTGAGCGTGCACGAGGCTTCGCACGGCGCCGGGCAGACGCGTCCGGTGACCTCGGGGAAGTTGTTGGTCGAGTGCAGATTGCGCGCCGCCTCGTCCCACCGGCCGCGATAGACGAGGTCGTTCCAGTCCGGGATCTGGTTGTTCACCGGGCAGCCGGTCGGCTGGCCCGTGATGCGGCTCGTGCCGTGGCAATAGGGTACGCCGCAATCCATGCAACGCGCCGCCTGCTTCTGCGTTTCGTCGTCGCCGAGCGGCAGGACGAATTCGCGATAGTGGCCGATACGCGCTTCCGCCGGCTCGTAGTGCCGGTCGTTGCGCTCGATCTCGAGAAACCCGGTGACCTTACCCATCTTACTCCGCTGCCTGCATCGTGGCGGCCTTCTCCTTTGCCATCTCGGCGAGCGCGCGGCGATATTCGACCGGCATCACTTTCCGGAACAGGGGACGATACTTCGCCCAATCGGCGAGGATCTCGGACGCACGCTTCGAGCCGGTGTAGCGGGCGTGATCCGAGATCAGCTTGTGCAGGCGCGCGGCGTCATTGTTGGTGAGGTCCGCCATCACGTCGACGCGGCCGTGCGATTCAAGGTCGTTCAGCTGG
>JBQCFB010000176.1:0-8924 GCA_051959715.1 Pseudolabrys sp. | reverse complement strand
GCTGTCCGAGATCATGCTGCAGCAGACGACGGTGAAGGCCGTCGCCCCATACTACGCGCGCTTCCTTGCGCAATGGCCGGACGTGGCGGCGCTTGCCGCGGCAAAGCTCGACGACGTGCTGCGCGCCTGGGCCGGCCTCGGCTATTACGCGCGCGCCCGAAACCTGCACGCCTGCGCGATCGCGGTGGCCGAGCGGCACGGCGGCATATTCCCCGACACGCTCGAGGGCCTGCGCGCGCTACCCGGCATCGGCGACTACACGGCGGCGGCAATCGGCGCGATCGCGTTCGATGCGCCGGCCGTTCCGGTCGACGGCAATGTCGAGCGGGTCGTGACGCGGCTCTACGCGGTCGAGGAGGAACTGCCGGCGGCAAAGCCGCGCATCAAGGAACTGGCCGGTGCGCTCCTGCCGCCGCATCGCGCCGGCGATTTCGCGCAGGCGCTGATGGATCTCGGCGCGACGATCTGCACGCCGAAGAAGCCGGCCTGCGCGCTGTGCCCGTGGAGCGAGCCTTGCGTGGCGCGGGCCCGCGGCGAGCAGGAGACGTTCCCGCGCAAGGCGCCGAAGCGCGAAGGCAAATTGCGGCGCGGCGCGGCCTTCGTGGCGCTGCGCGCCGACGGCACGATCCTGCTGCGCACGCGGCCGGACAAAGGTCTGCTCGCCAAGATGACGGAAGTGCCGGGCAGCGCCTGGTCGCACGACTTCCATCTCAAGGACGCGGAAGCGGCCGCGCCGCTCGAGGCGCAATGGCGCCGGCTGCCCGGGGCAGTAGCCCACGTGTTCACGCATTTCCCACTCGAGCTGACAGTGTTCGTCGCGCAGGTCCCGCGCGCGACGCGGGCACCGACGGGGGCGCGCTGGGTCAAGCTTGCGACCGCCCACGAGGAGGCGCTGCCGACGGTGATGCGCAAGGTGCTGGCGCATGCTATCGAACGATGATCGCGCAGGCCGAACGCTGATCGCGAGATAAAAATCGGGGGAACGTCCATGCCCATGCTCAGCCGACGCGCCACCATGGCCGGAGCCGGCGCTGCCGCGCTGCTCGCGGCGCAGCCGACGAAAGCCCAGCCCGCCGCACGCAAGACCTTCGTGCTCATCCACGGCGCCTATCACGGCGGATGGTGCTGGAAATATGTGCGCGACCTGCTCGAGCGTGCCGGCCACAGGGTTTATGCGCCGTCGTTGACCGGTCAGGCCGACCGCAGCCATCTGCTCACCAAGGATCTGACGATGGACGTGCACGTCGCCGACATCGTCAACCTCTTCAAATGGGAAGACCTCAAGGACGCGTGCCTCGTCGCCCATTCCTTCGGCGGCTTTGCCGGCTCGGGCGCGGCCGACCAGATTCATGACCGGCTGTCATCTGTCGTGTGGCTCGACGCGTTCAAGCCGAAGGATGGCGAGAAACCGCTCGATTACATTTCCGCTTTCAGCCGCAAGGCGCTCGAAGAAGCGATGGCGCGCGGCGAGGCGGGCCGCAAGCCGCCGCCGGCGAAGACCTATTCGCTCGTTGAGAAGGAGTATGCCTGGATTGACTCCAAGCTGACGCCTCAGCCGAACGGGCCGACGTTCCAGCCGGTGCATATCTCCGGCAAGCTCGACCGCATTGCGAAGAAGACCTACATCCGCGCGCCGAAATATCCGCAGGCCTCGTTCGACCGCGCGCTCGCCGAATGCCGCGCCGACAAGACGTGGCAGACATTCGTGGTCGAGGACTCCGGCCACGACGTCATGATCGACAAGCCGGAATGGCTGGCCGACACTCTCATCAAGGCGTCGTAACTAAACGACCGAATGGCCTTCGAGGCCGGCGAGGAATGTCCATGTCCGACTGGAGCCCGAATTTGCGCTACCCCGATCCGGCGGTACGCTCGCTCGACAACAGGTTCGATAAATACCGGCTGCCGCTGGCGACCGTCGAACGGCTGTGGACCGGCGCGCGCTGGGGCGAGGGGCCGGTCTGGTTCGGCGACGGCCGCTACCTGCTGTGGAGCGACGTGCCGGGCAACTGCATCCGCCGCTGGGACGAGGAGAGCGGCGCGGTCTCCTATTTCCGCAATCCGTCGAACAACGGCAACGGCAATACGCGCGACCGGCAGGGGCGGCTCGTCACCTGCGAGCACCTGACGCGGCGCGTCACGCGCACCGAATATGACGGCACGATCACGGTCATCTGCGACAAATTCGAAGGCAAGCGGCTCAACTCGCCGAACGACGTCGTCGTGAAGTCGGACGGCTCGATCTGGTTCACCGATCCGGCGTTCGGCATCCTCAGCAATTACGAGGGCGAGATCGCCGAGAGTGAATTGCCGATGAACGTCTACCGCGTCGACGGCAAATCCGGCGCGGTGACGGTGGTCGCCGACGGCATCAACGCGCCGAACGGGCTCGCCTTCTCGCCTGACGAGAAGATCCTCTACATCGTGGAGTCGCGCGCCGAGCCGCGCCGCATCCTCGCCTACGACGTCGCCGCGAGCGGCGACAGGATATCGAACGGCCGTATCGTCATCGACGCCGGCCCCGGCGGCACGCCGGACGGCTTCCGCTGCGACGTCGACGGCAATCTGTGGTGCGGCTGGGGCATGACGGCGGAGCTCGACGGCGTGCGTGTGTTCACGCCGCAGGGCGAGCCGATCGGGCACATTGCATTGCCGGAGCGCTGCGCCAATCTGTGCTTCGGCGGCCGCCTGCGCAACCGCCTGTTCATGGCGGCGTCGCACTCGCTCTATTCGCTCTACGTGAATACGCAAGGCGCGAAGGGCGGGTAGCCGTCATTCCGGGGCGCGAGCGCAGCGAGCGAACCCGGAATCCAGAGTCACAAACTCCGCGCTTGCCGCCCTGGATTCCGGCTCCGGCGCTGTGCGCCGGCCCCGGAATGACGAGGATCAAATCGCCGGAACGCCCGATGCGATCGTCAGCATCGCGTTCTCCGCCTGCTCGGTGGTGCTCGGACGCCTCGCGCGCGCGGCCTCGCGCTTCTTCTGCGCGGCGTAGGCCTTCTTGTTGATCTTGCGCGTGGCGATGCCGGACAGCTTCTTGTCGGTCGCCTTCTCTTCCTTGAGGTTCATGGCGAGGAGTTTTGCCACCGACGAATAGCCGAGCATCTTCGCCCAGGCGACCAGCGTGCCGTAACGCGTCATCTCGTAGTGCTCGACCGCCTGAGCCGCGGCGATCAGCGCGGCGTTGAGCACCAGCTTGTCGTCGATCTCGCCGGCGATCTCGTTCGCCTCGTCGAGGATGCCGTCGATCGCCGGGCACTTCGTTCCTTCGGGCTTGCGCTTGAGGGCCTTGAAGGCGCGGTCGAGCCGTTTGATCTGCCCTTTGGTCTGGCGCAGATGCATGTTGAAGCCCTTCTTCAACTCGGCGTCCGACGCCTTCGCCGCCATGTCGGGCAGCGCCTTCGCGATCTGGTGCTCGGCGTAATAGATGTCCTGGAGCGTATGCAGGAACAGTTCGTCGATGTTGTTGATGTCGGATGAAAACCAGCCCATGGCCGCCTCCTTGGAATTCGTTCCAGGATAAGCGGAAGATGTGCTGAAGGTTCCGGAGCGCTACTCGGCCGGCACCGCGTCGCGTGCGCGCACCGGCGGGACCGGCACGATCGGCGGCTTTGCGTTGAGCGCGTCGACCTGGAAGCCGGCGACCTTCTTGTAGTTGGCGGCGATGCCTTCGAGTTCCTCGTGCGTCAGAACATCGGTGACCGTCGCAAAGCCGTTCGGCGCGCGCTCCTCGACCAGCTGCATCACCTGCTCGGGACCATTCTTGCGGTTGAGCAAGACGAGCTGCGTCGTCGCCGGCCGCCGCTCGTCCTCGTAGGCGGTCAGCGCCGCGGTGGTCTCGCCCTTCGCGAGGATCTCGCGCGCCAACACGCGCGCATCGAGGATCGCCTGCGAGGCGCCGTTCGAGCCGATCGGATACATCGGATGCGCGGCGTCGCCGAGCAGGGTGACGCGGCCGAAGGTCCATTGCGGCAGCGGGTCGCGGTCGACCAGCGGGTATTCGTAACAGTACTCGGCATTGCGGATGAGGCCGGGCACGTCCAGCCAGTCGAATTTCCAGTTTTCGAACCAGGGCAGGAACTCTTCCGTGCGGCCGGCGCGGTTGTAGTCCTCGCGCCGCCACCGATAGTCCGGCGGCAGGTGCCGTTCGGCGATCCAGTTGATCAGCGGCCGGCCGTTCTCGCTCGCGGCGCGCGAGATCGGATAGCAGACGAATTTGAGCGTCTCGTGCCCGGCCATGATCATGGTGCGTCCGGACAGGAACGGCTCGCCGTGCGTGACGCCGCGCCAGAGGATGCGGCCATTCCAGATCGGCGCGCCTTCCTGCGGGTAGAGCTTCGCGCGCATCGACGAATGGATGCCGTCGCAGCCGATCAGCAGCGCGCCGTCATATTCGCCGGCCGGATTGCCGTTCTTGTCGACGAAGCGGGCGGTGACGCCGTCGGCGGTCTCGCTCCACTCCTTCAGGTGATGGCCGGTGAGGATGTTGTCGGCGCCGATGCGTTCGCGCGCGGTGTCGAGCAGGAGCTGCAACAGGATGCCGCGGTGGATGGAGAACTGCGGCCACCTGTAGCCGGCCTCGAGCCCGCGCGGCTCCGACCAGATCTGCTGCCCGTGCTTGGAGAAGTAGGCGAGCTCGCGCGTGCGGATGCCCGTTTCTTCCAGCCGGTCGAGCAGGCCGAGCTCGATCAGCTCGCGGCAGGCATGCGGCAGGACGTTGATGCCGACGCCGATCGGCTTGAGCTCGGGCACGCTCTCGAACACCCGCACCTTGACGCCGATCTGGTGCAGGCTGAGCGCTACGGTGAGCCCGGCAAGGCCGCCTCCGGCCACGAGCACGGTCATGACGTGTTCCCCTACGCAATACGACGGCGGGGTTCTGTCGCAGCGCCCCTGTCAGGGCATTATAGCCCGGCCCCGCGCGGGCTTGCCACCGCCGGGGCATGGGTTAGGAATGGCCGAGACAGCGTGAGAAAGGATCGCAAATGACTATCCAACGTATCGAAGTCGGCAGCCGGATGAGCAAGGCGGTGGTCAACGGCAACACCGTCTACCTGGCGGGCATCGTCGCGGACAAGGCCAAGGGCAAGAGCGTCACCGAGCAGACCAAGGAGATCCTCTCCCTGATCGACGGCCTGCTCGCCAAGGCCGGCACCGACAAGTCGAAGCTCCTGACGACGAACATCTGGATCACCGACATGGCGAACTTCGCCGAGATGACCGCGGTGTGGGACGCGTGGGTGTCGCCGGGCAACACGCCGGCGCGCGCGACCGTCCAGGCCGGTCTCGCCGCTGCCGACTACAAGGTCGAGATCATGGTGACGGCGGCGAAGTGAACGTGTGTCGTCACCGGGCTCTCAGCCCGTCATGGCCGGGCTTGTCCCGGCCATCCACGTCTTGCGAGAAGCAGGGAAGACGTGGATGCCCGGCACAAGGCCGGGCATGACGAAAGGATGATGCCGGAGTCATGACAATTGAGACCACAGAGGAAGTTGTGATGGCATTCGATTTCGGCCCGCTCGTGCCGGCCGGTTCGCCGGCGCCGGCCGCGCGGTGGACGGGGCTTGCGAAGTTCAGTTTCATCGGCGGCAACAACGATCCGGACGGCGTGCCGGTCGAGGGTCTGAAGGCTGCGATCGATGCGGCGCTGACGCGCGAGGGGAAATCGCTCGCCACCTATAATCTCGGCCACGGCCCGCAGGGCTACAGGCCGCTGCGCGAATTCCTCGCCGTGAAGCTCAAGCGCGACGCCGGCATGACATGTACGGCCGACGACATCCTGCTCGTGTCAGGCTCGCTGCAGGCGCTCGATCTCGTCCACGGCGCGCTGCTGGCGCGCGGCGACACGGTCATCTGCGAACGCGACTGCTACGAGGGCACGCTCAACCGCTATACGCGCCTCGGCGTCAATGTCGTCGGCATTCCGCTCGACGAGAGCGGCATGCGGATGGACGCGCTGGAGACGGCGCTCGCCGATCTCAAGCGCAAGGGCGTACGTCCGAAGTTCATCTACACCATTCCGACGGTGCAGAACCCGACCGCGACGATCCTCACGATGGAGCGCCGCGAGAAGCTGCTCGCGCTTGCCGATGAATACGGCGTGCCGATCTTCGAGGACGATTGCTACGCCGACCTGATCTGGTCGGGTGAGCGTCCGCCCGCGCTCTACGCCATGAGCAAGTCGGAGAACGTGATCCACATCGGCTCTTTCTCGAAGTCGATCGCGCCGGCGCTGCGCGTCGGCTTCATCGTCGCGCCGTGGGGAATCATGTCGCGCATGCTGGCGCTCAAGACCGACGCCGGTTCCGGCTCGCTCGAGCAGATGGTGCTCGCCGAATACTGCACGGCGCATTTCGCCGCGCACGTGCCGGAACTGCGCAAGGGTCTCAAGGCCAAGCTCGACACCTTGGTCGACGCGCTCGGCGAGCAGTTCGGCACGGTCGCGGAGTTCGACTATCCGCCGGGCGGCATCTTCCTGTGGGTCAAGCTGCCGGACCAGGTCGACTCCATGAAGCTCTACGACAAGGCGCTGGCGGCAGGCGTCGCCATCAATCCGGGCCCGAACTGGTCGGCGGACAAGGCATGGAGCAGGAGCCGCATGCGGCTCTGTTTCGCGAGCCCCTCGCACGAGCAGATCCGCGAGGGCATCGCCATTCTCGCCGACATCTGCCGCAAGGAGTTCGGCGTGCCGGAGCGCAGCGCCAACGTGACACGGGCAAGGGGATAGAGATGAGCACGCAGCCGGGCATTCTCGCCATCTGGAACGACGTGACGCCCGGCCGCGAGGCCGACTTCGACGCCTGGTTCCAGGGCGAGCATCTGGTCGAGCGGACGAACGTGCCCGGCTTCCGCTTCGGCCGCCGCCATGAGGCGATCTCGGGCAGCAATCGCTTCTTCAATTTCTATCTGGTCGACGGACCGGAGGTGCTGGCTTCGAAGCCCTATCTCGAGCGCCTCGACAATCCGACGCCGATGACGCGGATGATCATGTCCGAGGTGTTCATCAACATGAACCGGACCATCTGCCGGCGCGCGGCGCGGCGCGGAGAATTCCGCGGCGCCTATGCGGTGACGGTGCGCTTCAACGAAGCGATCGACGAGGCCGCGCTGACGGCGCGGATGGACGAACTGGTGAAGGATACAGCGGTTGCCGCAGCCGAGCTGTGGGTCGCGGCGGATACGGGCGCGCCGGTGTCGATGGAAGAGAAGCTGCGCGGCGGCGACAAGAAGATCAAAGCCTGCCTGATCGCCGACACCCTGCGGCAGCAGCCGGCCGAGGCGCTCGGCGCGAAATTGGCGAAGGAGTTTCCGGGAGGCGATGTCGGCGTTTTCCGCGTGCTCTGCCAGCGCGGCAACGGCATGGGGATATGACTATGGACGCGCTCCTGCCGCTCGCCGAACAGATCGCCGCGCGACTGATCGCGCGCAAGGAGACGGTCGCCGTCGCCGAATCCTCGACCGGCGGGCTCGTTTCGGCGGCGCTTTTGGCGCTGCCGGGCGCGTCGGCCTATTTCGTCGGCGGCGCGGTGGTCTACACCAAGGCGGCGCGCGCGGGGCTGATGGGCATCGGCGACGCCGACATGGCCGGCCTGCGGCCGTCGACCGAGGTCTATGCGCTGTTGCTGGCCCGTCGCGCGCGTGAGCGCATGGGCGCGATCTGGGGCGTCGCCGAGACCGGCGCCACCGGCCCGACTGGCAATCGCTATGGCGACGCCGCCGGCCACACCTGCATCGCGGTCGCCGGTCCCGTCGAGCGCGCCATCACGCTCGAAACCGGCAGCGCCGACCGCCGCGCCAACATGGACGCGTTCGCAAAGAAGGCGCTGGAACTGCTTGTTGAGGTGCTCTCGTCGGCGAAGTAAGGCGGAGATTTACTCCGCCGGCTCGCCCATCTCGGCGCGGACCTGCGCGCGGAAGGTGTCGATCGAGGTCAGGCCCTTCGGCGTCTCGACGTGCCAGAAGGTCCAGCCGTTGCACGCGTCCAGCCCCTGCGCCAGCGCGCCGATGCGGTGGATCGAGCCGACCTTCTCGCCGAACGACAGCGCGCCGTCGGCGCGGACCAGCGCCTTGTGTCGCTTCTTGGCGTCGGTTAGCTTCAAGCGCGTCGTAACTAGGCCACGTTCGATCAGCGCCGAGAACGGGACCCGCGGCGCCTCGCGCGCGGTGACGAACGGGGCGATGGACGGCGCATCGAGCGGCAGCGTGTCGTCGATGCGCTTCTGCGCCGCCTTGGCGTATTTCGTTTCGCGCTCGAAGCCGACAAAGCGGCGGCCGAGATGCTTGGCGACGGCGCCGGTCGTGCCGGTGCCGGAGAATGGGTCGAGCACGAGGTCGTCGACGCGCGACGAGGACAGGATCACGCGCGCGAGCAGCGCTTCGGGCTTCTGCGTCGGATGCAGCTTCTTGCCGTCGCCGCCCTTGATGCGCTCGTCGCCGGTGCACAACGGAAGCGTCCAGTCCGAGCGGACCTGGATATCCTCGTTGCCGGCTTTCAGCACTTCGTAATTGAACGTGTAGCCCTTGCCGCCCGGCTCGCGCGACGCCCAGATCAGCGTCTCGTGCGCGTTGGTGAAGCGGCGGCCGCGGAAATTCGGCATCGGGTTCGACTTGCGCCAGATGACGTCGTTCAAGATCCAGAAGCCGAGATCCTGCATCATCGCGCCGACGCGGAAGATGTTGTGGTAAGAGCCGATCACCCAGATCGTGCCGGACGGCTTGAGCACGCGCCGCGCGGCGAGCAGCCAGGCGCGGGTGAAATCGTCGTAGGCGGCAAAGCTCGCGAACTTGTCCCAGTCGTCGGTGACGGCGTCGACGTGCGAATCGTCGGGACGCTTCAGGTCGCTGGCGAGCTGGAGATTATAGGGCGGGTCAGCGAAGACGAGATCGACGCTCGCCGCCGGAAGCTTCGACATCTCGGCGACGCA